>JAOZSV010000402.1 GCA_029939505.1 Thiotrichaceae bacterium
TTTTCAAAAATCGGATTTCTTAAACCTCGTTTCGAGCGGAGAAATCCGATTTTTTCAAAAATCGGATTTCTTAAACCTCGTTTCGAGCGGAGAAATCCGATTTTTTTCAAAAATTGGATTTCTTAAACCTCATTCTGAAAATTCTCAAATTCTGCAAATTCTGATTCAAACCAGGAAAGAATCGGCGATTTATCGCCTATTCTCCCACAAATTAACTATTTTACAAAATAAATCTGCCGTGCGCTCGGCATCATAAATAGCGGAATGGGCTTCGCTACTATCCCATGCCATACCAGCCGCTTTCGCCGCTCGTGCCAGCACGGTCTGCCCAAAAACCAACCCACCTAAAGTACCTGTATCAAACGTGCTGAAGCGATGAAAGGGAATTTTAACGCCAGTACGATGACCCGCTGCTTTGATAAAACTTAAATCAAATGAAGGATTATGTCCAACTAAAATGGCACGAGTGCATTTATACTGTTTTATGGCTTGGCGTATGGGTTGAAAAATCATCTCTAAACCTTGCGTTTCAGGCACGGCAAAACGGAATGGGTGATAGGGATCAACGCCAATAAAATCCAGTGCTTTTTTGTCAAGATTAGCCCCTTCAAAGGGAATGAGATGACAAGAATGCGTTTCTTCGCGTTGCCATATCCCTTTGTGATCCATTTGCAGCATTACAGCGGCGACTTCTAACAACGCATCACGTTTTGGATTCAAACCTGCCGTTTCTACATCAACGACGACAGGCAAAAATCCCCGAAAACGTTTAGCCAGTGGTTTTTTATAAGTCATTTTGCACCAGTTGCCAATAGATGTCAGTCCCTGCTCGCAAAGGCACGACTTTTTCCTCACCAAACGCGAAATATGCTGGCATTGACCAAGTTCGCTTTTCTAATGTCACCGTTTTCGTATTACGGGGAAGGCGATAAAAATCTGCCCCGTAAAAACTGGCAAAACCTTCTAGTTTGTCCAACGCTTGTGCTTGTTCAAAGGCTTCTGCATATAATTCCAACGCTGCTGGCGCGGTATATATTCCTGCACATCCACACGCCGATTCTTTAGCATTCTTTGCGTGAGGCGCACTGTCTGTTCCTAAAAAAAACTTGGGATTGCCGCTAGTGGCTGCTTTTAATAATGCTTGGCGATGCTTTTCACGTTTTAATACGGGTAAACAATAATGGTGAGGATGAATGCCACCTGTCAATAATTCATTGCGATTCATTAGTAAATGATGGGCAGTAATGGTTGCCGCTAAATTAGCGTCGCTGTTAGAGACATATTCAACGGCTTCTTGTGTCGTAATATGTTCTAGTACTACCCTGAGCTTTGGAAAATGTTCTAACAAGGGATCGAGTACATATTCGATAAACACTTTTTCTCTGTCAAACACGTCTATACTTGCCGCAGTGACTTCACCATGTATTGATAAGGGTAAGTCATAGGTTTGCATGGCTTCAAGCACATCCCATACGCGACGTAAGTCCGTAACACCTGCTTCAGAATGCGTTGTTGCCCCAGCGGGATAATATTTGACCGCAATAATCTGTTCAATGTCTTTTGCTTTCGCTATTTCTGTAACAGATGTATTATTGGTCAAATAAAGTGTCATTAATGGATTAAAGTGGCTGGTTAGTGCGGCGCAAATCCGTTGACGATAGTCTAATGCTTGAACACAAGTCGTTATAGGCGGCTTTAAATTCGGCATGACTAATGCACGAGCAAAACAACGTGCGCTGGCAGAGACGACAGAAGACATATTGGCCTTATCGCGTAAATGTAAGTGCCAATCGTCTGGTTGAGTAAAAGTCATGCGGTACATTGTCATTTAATCAGTTTATAATAAATAAAATGTTTATTCAATGGGTAATTCTTAATTTTTAGTAATTACCCTACCTTGAAATGCGAATGCGAATGGAGTACAACATTAACTTTGTTCTTTGGTATCCAACATTAACTTTGTTGTTTGGAGTTCGAGGTTTGAGTTTTTTTTTCAAAAAAACTCAATTCGAGGCTAAAGTTTTTTCTTTAAAAAAAACTTTAGCCTCGAATCGAGGTTCAAGTTTTTTTACTGAAAAAACTTGAACCTCGAATCGAAAACGCTTTAAGACTGAGTAGTTACCTTAATTCTTAATTTTTAATACTCAATGCTTTGTACAGGACAATTTTTTATAATTCATTGATTTAAATCACTTTCCATGGTTAGAATCAGAATTTAAGAATTTAAGAATTAACAGAATTTAAAACCTCATAAGTCAATGAAAAATCACTTATTTTTTAATTCTGAAAATTCTCAAATTCTGAAAATTCTGATTTCGAGGCTAAAGTTTTTTCGTTAAAAAAACTTTAGCCTCGAAAACAATAAAAAATGTCCTGTACAAAGTACTCAATGTTCTAGCAAAGCTAAAGCGTTGAACTCCTATTCCAAAGCTAAAGCGTTGAACTCCTATTCC
>JAOZSV010000403.1 GCA_029939505.1 Thiotrichaceae bacterium
ATCTGAAGGTTTGGACTCCAAAAACGCCCAAATCTGAAGGTTTGGACTCCAAAAAATGCCTTAATTAGCCCGCGTTACACGCACAATTTCTTCTGGTGTCGTGATACCTTGATAAAGTTTTTCCAACGCATCTTTTCGTAACGTTCGTGTACCCTCATCAATCGCTTGCTGACGAATTTGGTTAGCGTCTCCGCCATTACCAATTACATGACGAATTTTATCAGTAACGAGGAGTAATTCATACAACCCGACTCGTCCCCGATAACCTGTATTAGCACATTGATTACAGCCTTTTCCACGTTTAATCTTATAATGCGCTTCAGAATTGATGCCTAATAAATCAATTTCCTCATCGCTCAATAACACCTCTTCAACACATTTTTCACAAATTTTACGGACTAAACGTTGCGCCATTATTGCAATCACACTGGAACTGATCAAATAAGAATCGATACCCATATCTTGCAAACGAGTAATTGCAGCAGCCGCATCGTTAGTGTGCAAAGTAGAAAATACCAAATGTCCTGTCAGGGCAGATTCAATAGCAATTTCAGCCGTTTCTTTATCACGAATTTCTCCAACCATGATAATATCAGGATCCTGTCGCACAATTGAACGCAATCCTGCCGAAAAATCAAGACCGATTTTGGCATTAACATGAATTTGGGTAATCCCTTCTAACTGATATTCTACTGGATCTTCAACCGTGATGGTTTTCTGTTGCCCCGTATTAATTTTGTCCAAAGTCGCATATAAACTGGTTGTTTTTCCACTACCTGTCGGACCAGTGACTAAGATTATACCATGAGGTTGCTGAATAATTCGCGAATAATCTTTGAGTACATCGGCTGGCATACCTAAATCGCTTAAATTCACTTGAATATCACTTCGATCCAAAATACGCAAAACGATAGATTCCCCATGTACACCCGGCAATGTTGATACGCGCATATCAAGGGAACGTTCTCCCATTTGATATTGAATCCGCCCATCTTGTGGCAAACGTTTTTCACCAATATCTAAACGAGCCATCAATTTAACGCGAGAAGAAACGGCTGCAATCACAGAAACAGGTAAATCTTCAATATTAACCATCACGCCGTCAACGCGACAACGCACTTTTAAATATTTTTCTTCAGGCTCAAAGTGAATATCACTGGCATTTAAATCTAATGCCCGTTCCATAAGGTGATTAACCATACGAATAATAGGTGCATCAGACGCGATATCTTTGAGATACTCATTATCTAACTGTTCAATACCATCAGCATTATCTGCACCATCTAATTCTGGTGATAATTTGGCACGCCAATGTTTTATCAATCGCGCAACATCCTCTTCTTGCCCCTCTTTAAAAATGAGATTCGGCAATCCTAATATAAAACGGATTTTTGTTCTATCTTCAATATCAGGTAAAATTGAAAACATTAAACAGGGTTTATCCTCTGAAAATGTCTCAATAGGGGCAATGTTTTTTTTAGATAATAATTGGGTAAATAGGGGTAAGTTAAGTGCTTTCATAATTTTTAATGTTGAATGTTGAATGGTTAAATCATTCATAATTCAAGGCTAAAGTTTTTTTAAAGAAAAAACTTTAGCCTTGAAACCATTCATAATTCACTTGCGAGATGACTAAATGCGGTAATTTTTATCGTTCCTGTTAATTTTTTGCGATAACTGCGTATATCTAAACTGACTATTTCAAGATTCACTTTATTTTCATTGATCGCCTTTAAAAAAGCCATAAGTGTTCTTGAACTGGCTTCAAATTGCATGGATTGAATCACTAATACCCATTCGCCCGTACTAAATGACGTATCTGGGGGATCCAATGATTTAGAGATCATGCCCTGAGTTTTAGCCAGTTTTCTCACCAAACTTTGCAAATTCGCACCGATTAATTCGCGAGTATTGCCAGAAAGTAAACCCGCCTCAATTTCTTCGTGTTCTTTTTTCGCACGTTGATTATCAGTTTCCCAATATGCTACACGCTGCCCAAGCGTTGTATAACGTTCAATATTGTGATGCAAAGTCTCAATAGATTCTCTATAATTGCTATAATAATTATATGTAACCGGTGCGATTTGAAATGGCAACATATAAGCGATAAAGATAAATAGCATAATGCGTAAAAGTCGTTTTTCGCGGTTTATCATTAAATTAATCCGTTTTTATAATTGAAAATTAAATTTCAAAAAACTGTACAGGTTTTATAAGTTATTGATTTGAATTACTTTAAATTGTTAGAATTAGAATTTTCAGAATTAAAAATCAAGTGAATTTTCATTGATATAAAACTTGAACATTAAGAGCCTCTTGCAAAACTCGCTTTTTCGAGTTTAGATTTAGAAATCCGATTTTTGAAAAAATCGGATTTCTTAAACATCGTTTCACCGCTTACTTAGAAATCCGATTTTTGAAAAAATCGGATTTCTTAAACATCGTTTC
>JAOZSV010000404.1 GCA_029939505.1 Thiotrichaceae bacterium
GGTTTGACTCCAACTCTTTTTCTGAACCTCTATTCACTTGAAACCTCAGAGGTTTTGAAAACCTCTAAGGTTTGATTCCAACTCTTTTTCTGAATCTCTATTCACTTGAAACCTCAGAGGTTTTGAAAACCTCAGAGGTTTGACTCCAACTCTTTTTTTGAACCTCTATTGACTCGGCAAAACGGTTTATTCTCCCGTAAAAAAGGCTTTTTCTCCCACTTGACAACGTTGATCATGTAAAGCCGAAATGATTTGTGCCGGTTCAGGAATGAATGGTGCTTTGTTTGCCAGCAATTGCTGCAAGCGGGTGGGGGGGTGCGTACACAAAATAGCGACTAAAGTATCGCCACCAAAAGGCGGTGCAACACCGATAGGGGGTAAAAAATAAGGAAATTGCTGAATCGTTGGTGAATGTTTACGCCGTTTTAAGGGGTATAAAAATTGTAATTCCCCATCCCCAGCTAAATTAAATAACGTCAGCGCGTTAAGTCTTGTTCCAGAATCAGTGTGGATTATATGAAAATTGAGTCTTTCTCCACGTTTGTGTAATTTATTGCCTTCCCATAATTTAATCTGAATCGGTTTAAGACGCATATCAAATTGTGTGGATAAAACTTGTAATAGGCGTTCCTTGTTAATCAAGGATTGCCATTTGTTCACCTGTTGACTTGACACCGTTGTCATCTTGTCACCTATCTTGTTATAGACATCGGTAAATCCCCCGTTTTTGACGAAAAGCAAATCAAAACCTTGCTCAACCCTCTGAATATACCTTAACCTGCCAGGGGCGTTTCCGTTTGTTATCTTGATCTTAATCTTATTCTGGGGTAAGTTTGAAACAGGTGGCGGGGTTGGTGTAGAAATGCCTTCGCCTTGTAAAAAAATAACCACTTGTTGCGAATTAGTGCGTGGTAATATCTTTGGCGTTTGCTTTTCCCCGCTCGCCTTCCTGATTTTTACGGGTAAATAGTCATCTAACTCATAACGTTCTAAACGTTTATTTTGATTTCCATCTGCGTCACCCGCCAACGCTTTAGCAAAAAACCAACTTAATGCACCATGCGCCTTTCCTTCAAATTCACTCTCACAAACAGTAACGCTATCAACATCAACCGCCGTAATAAATGTCACATGGGGAAGCCTTTCCTTTTCATCGCCATTGCTATCAATACGTCTTCGTGGGTGCTGACGCGGGTTTGAAGTTGAACGTCTGGCGAAACGGGAACGACAAAATCCTTCTCCCGCTGAACGGACTAAACCGCCTGAATGACATGAATCTGCAACGAATAATATTTTATATTGGCTCGCTTTGGTAAATAAATCGGTCAGTTCGTCGTCTATGATTTCTCCCTGGTACAGTATTAAAGTTTCATCAGAGTTGTCCTTTTCATCAAGAGGCGGGGCATCCTTTTTTTGTCCACCATGCCCTGCGTATGTAAATATGAGTGTGTCGCCAGGGTTGGCTTCTGCAACCATATCGTGCCAGGCACGAATGACGTTACTGTACGTGGCTTGCTCATTGAGTAATACCCGTTTCTTAGGGAGTTGTACATGAATACGACGCAAGGCTTTTTCGAGCAATAGTGCATCATTGACTGCCCCTTTAAGGCTAATGTTGCCTTCCTGTGGATATTCGTTAATGCCAACGACTAAAGCGTGTTGGGCAGCAAAAGCAGAAGGGTTAAACTGATGAAACCCAAAGAGTAAAATAAAAACGAGGGTTTTTCGAGACATAATTGTGATTCCATTAAAATAGTTGAGTTTGCAAACGCGACGATATTTTGATATTTTGCAGAGCCTCTGAGTTAAAAAATATTGTTAAAAAATGAAGTTTAGTTTAAAATATAATTATTTGTCAATGGTTTTTTTACAATAATGAAACAATTATTCTTTTATAGCTTAGTCGCATTATTTTTATGGAGTTGTGCGACACAAAAAACGTTTTCTGAATTAGGGCATATTGTTTTTACAGACACAGATGTATTTGATAACAATTTATCAGAGTCGATGTCTGTTAATTCAGATACGATTACTGTCATAATGGTTGCCCCTGTTTCTATTAATAAAATGCCAAACCGATTAAATAAATGGTTAAGTGCTGTTAATAGTAGGGGAGGGCAGGTTGAGTTTTCTCCTAAAATAGAGAGTAAATCGCCAACCTGGTTATTGGGATTTTTACCGATGGCTTATCGTTTTTTGAGGAATGAGTTGTTATATGGTTCTGCAAGTAATTATAATGCCAAGATTTTTTATAAGCCAGAATCTGGTCTTCTTGAAAAGGTTGTATTTGCAAAAAAGTGATTTTTTATCCTGTGCAAAAATAATCTTTCGACAACCGAGTTTCTTTAAGAAACTTGGTTTCTGAACCATGCACGTTCCTTATTATGATCTGATGTTACGCACTATGTTTCCAAGATGTTTAAGAAATCTTTGAAAAAAAATCG
>JAOZSV010000405.1 GCA_029939505.1 Thiotrichaceae bacterium
GTTGGATACCAAAAAACATCCAAAGTTAATGTTGGATACCAAAAAACATCCAAAGCTAAAGGAGATAATTATACCACATAAAAAAATTGTCGTTTTTTCATATCGTTTTTCAGTGATAGCTTTCAGATATAAGATTTTTTGTATCTTCTCAAAAAGTGTGGGTAAACTGGCACAAACCTGTCAGGTTTTTTCCACAGAATTTAGAGAAGATACGGTTTTTTTTAGTTCAACACTTGAATTTTTTAAATGTTGCCATTATAATAAGCACCACAGTTCTATATTTAACCTACCTACCAATTATGATATGCGCCCGTAGCTCAGATGGATAGAGCGTTGGCCTCCGGAGCCAAAGGTCACAGGTTCGACTCCTGTCGGGCGCGCCACTTAACTTAATATCAAATTAAGTCCACGAAAAAATTTATTACTATTTGAAGGGTTATTAAAAAAATAATGATGACAGTCACGCAACCTATAGCTAAACTGTTGACTGATTGTTTTTCATCGCTTTTGTTCGATTTTTTATCTGTCATAATTTATTTAATCTAAAAAAAATAATATTATTAATATTTTTTCAGGCTTTAGAACTTCTGTTTTTTCAAGAAACTGGGGTTCTCACTGAGAACTGAAATTGATTTCGAGGTTTGAGTTTTTCTTCAAAAAACTCAAACCTCGAAGGTACTTAAAGTCTCCTTATGCTGTTGTGCCAACTTAATGTAATGGTTGGCTGAATATTCAAAAAATTCCATTTCTGTCTCCTTTAAGGCGCGTCCTTTCCTAACGGGATTTCCGAGCCATAAATAACCTCCTTCTAACACTTTGCCTGGTGGAACCAGACTACCAGCAGCCAGTAATGTGTAAGGTGCTAATATCGCACCATCTAATACAATAGCCCCTATTCCTATTAAGCAATGATGTTCTATGGTACAGGCATGTAGGGACGCTTGATGACCAACTGTGATGGATTCACCTAAAATCAGTGCTTTACCGCCTGGTTTATATTGACTGTCGTGGGTAACGTGTAGTACAACATTATCTTGTACATTGGTGCGCGCACCAATACTGATACGATTGACATCACCACGCGCGACTACCATAGGCCATAACGAAGCCTGTTCACCAATAGTCACTTGCCCGATAACAAGGGCCATTGGATCAATATAGACGCTGTTGGCAATCACTGGCTTGTAGCCAGCATAATCACGAATTGGCATAAAATTTTAGTCCTTTTTTTGTAACTACTCCGCCTTGAAATCAATTTCAAGGCTGAAAGCTAAAATCTGCTAAAGCAGACTGAGTGATTTAATTCGTGTCCATCCAGAAACACTTCCAAAGCGAAAGCATTCGAGTCGAGGCTAAAGTTTTTTTAAAGAAAAAACGTAACGACTCATGTATAACAAAATCAACATTATCAATGAGTTAGTAAAATACGACTTTTTGGCCTTTATTTGCTATTTCTTATTTTTCAATGACTTATGATAACCCTATCAAAAGTGGGCTTATCATAAGTTATTGATAATTTTACAGCTTGATACCTGAGTAGTTACAAAACTTCTTTCTTTTAAAATTCATTTCGAGGCGAAAGTTTTTTCTTTAAAAAACTTTCGCCTCGAAACCACCTATCTCATCTACCCATTCATCAACAGCAATTCCTGATGATAAACAAAACTGTTCCATTGCCATTATTTGCGATTTTAGATCATCTTTTTGGTTTTGGCTAGAAACCCGACAATAAACAACCACTTTTTTTTGTAGCGATATATTCTACTCATTTGTATAGTTTTGCATACATTTAGATAGAAATAAAGTAACCGTTTTTAGCTCCTAAATTTAGGATGTGCTTTAGCTTTCCAATATGCTTGATGGGTTTCTTTAATTGCAATACCTTTTATTTGGAAAGGCACATCAAAACACCATTTGGGTAATTGTTTTAATAAATCCTTCTTAATCTCCATCCAAAATGGTGATAAATTAATACAAGAACGAATGTAATCAATGGTTTGATTAAACACAAATCGACTACAGTCATTCCATTTTTTGAAAAGATATGTTGCTGAGTTGGTTTGAGTTTAATGGTTTTGGCTCTTGTTAATGGGATCGCTTCAACCAACTTAAACTCTTAATGTGCTGTCGCAACTGCTTTTGCTTTGATTTTAAAAGGTACATCATCATACCATCTGGGTAATTGCTTCAGCAAATCATTTTTGATTTCCTTTATTAGACTTCTCTCTTAATAAGCTAAATTATTGATTTATATCGTTTTGATATTTAGCCTTTTCAAGGGTTTACGCTTACTAAGGGACAAGTCTATTGATAATTTTTTCTATTTTATTGTAAAATGCTCATCATTTAAAAAATGATCTCATTACTTAATTTTTTTAGTCTGCTTGAGCAGACTATTCGAGGCTAAAGTTTTTTTAAAGAAAAAACTTTAGCCTCGAATGC
>JAOZSV010000213.1 GCA_029939505.1 Thiotrichaceae bacterium
TGTGGTTTGGTATCCAACATTAACTTTGTGGTTTGGTATCCAACATTAACTTTGTTGCTTTTTTTGGAATACAACTAAGACTGAGTAGTTACAATTCATCTTCAGTTTATAAAAACAGCTCTCTTGAAAACAATTACTATGGGATTGAAAATGCGTTTACAATCCCATTGAGAAATTATGACTTTGTTAAAGTTGTTATGAATGCTGATATTGATGAAGAAGAAAATAACAACTTTCGAGGTTCAAGTTTTTTCTGTAAACTTGAACCTCGAACGGATATTCCTTGAGTTATAGTAAAATGTTTGGTAAGATAGCAATTCTATTGACAACTATTGACATGTCCACGTCATGAGTGCGAGGCAAAAGTTTTTGCTACCGCAAAAACTTTTGCCTCGCAGACATTTCAACAGTGTGAATAAGGGAGCTATCTTCCCATTATCTCCTCGCCTAATGGAAGCTTGGAGTTACTTTTGGCTTGAACCCATTTTTTTTAACGTGGAAGGCTTTTCGAGGTTAAAGTTTTTTCTTCAAAAAAACTTTAACCTCGAAACCACTTTCAAGCTGGCTTCTATGATACTTTGCATTTTTCTAAATGTCAAGTTTTTAGATCAAAAGTCAAATAAATGTTTTCGAGGTTCAAGTTTTTTTTAATTAAAAAAACTTGAACCTCGAAAGTTATCAATAGTTTTGTGTACTATATGTTTATGCTAACATTAACAGGTGCTGGCATAGAAACAAACAATGAAAATGACGCTGTTATCAGTACGATATTAAATCTCAATTTTTAATACGCAAGGTGCTTCCAAAATTCTTCCAAATTCCACCGATGAAATCGGTGGAATTTGGGCAACTACTCAGTCTTAAAGTACTCCAAGACGCACAAAGCTGAAGCGTTGTACTCCATTTTTAACTCTTAATTCGCATCATTATAAAACCTAAAGGACACTTTAATTATGAAACAGAAAATCATCGGTATTTTAGCCACTGTCGTTTTAGCCCTATTCGCTTGGACAGGCAGTAATAGTTTCGCGCAATCAGAGACACAAAATGCCACCGTACCCAGTGATCAAGGAATGGGGCAGCCTTGTGGGCAAGGCAGGGAAATGGAACCTTGTGGGCAAGGCAGAGGAATGGGGCAGGGGAGAGGAATGCATTCTGGGCAAAACAGCCCTGGTAATCAAATACCAATAGCAGATGATACACGTCAATTTGTAAAAATGCCTGAAATGACAAGAAAAATCATGCGTCAAAAGATGTTAAACAATCTCACCGCTTTGACTCAGATTCTTGGTTTGTTCGCAGAGGGCAAGCTGAAGGAAGCCGCTGATATTGCCGAAACTCAAATAGGTAATTGGAGAATCGGTGGTGGCACGGGTATGGGACCCGGTAAATTTATGCCAGTTGAAATGCGACAAATTGGTATGAGTATGCACAAATCGGTAGATGAATTTGCGCGAGTTGCTAGAGCTGGTGAGACGACAAAGGCTTATGCTGCATTGCAAAATGTCACCGCGATTTGTGTTGCCTGTCACTCTTCTTATCGTACACAGTAGTTTTCTGGTTTTCTGGTTCCCACTCGCCAGAGTCAATGCCATTAAGTTAAGCCAGGGCGAACACGCAGGTTCGCCCTGGAATAATGGTGAATGGTTTCGAGGTTTGAGTTTTTTTTCAAAAAACTCAAACCTCGAATGGTGAATGAAAGTCAATAAATGTAAGATTTGTAGGGTGGGCAAGTTGTGCAACGGCTTCTAAGGCTAAGGAAGCCGTTGCACCCAAAACATGTTTTTCGAGGTTTTAGTTTTTTGAAGAAAAACGCGGCGAGTACCCGTTGCATGGAATCAACCAGTTTAAGTTGCCCAAGTTGCCCCGCTCATGACGTTTTTCCACTACATCCAAAAGACATTTTACATCAATCCGTTCTTGAGGTTCATGAAATTCTTTTTATCATCACCGAAAATAAACTTCAAGTTATTGTTTAATAAGATATTTTTTATTACTCACCGACAATATCAACAGCCACACTAAAAAACGGTATATTAAGACATCTACTATTCATGCGAGTTTTAGTTTTTATCATCAGTAAAAACTAAAACCTCGAAAACACCCTACATTTTGACTCGGTTTTTTTAAAAAAAAGTTGATCCCCATTCCATATATTTTAAATATCATATTAAAAAACAATGACTTACATTTATTGTTTTTTTTAAATTCACCATTCCACAAAGCGGTCATTCAAACCATGATCAATTCACTAGGAATTTCCCGATTCAAAGACGCTGGAATTGATGACCATTCCGCCGGTATCGCTTCTTTTCCTTGTCGCCATCTCATCCATTGCTGATTTTCTCCAACCATAATGACCACATCTGCGCGTTCGAGTAGGTAAATCACGGCGCGTTGACGCTGTAATGTACGTTCTTCTTGTGAGAGTGAGATGAGTTGTTTGCCGGCGGGTACTAAGTCTATCACCCACTCCGCTTGTTGACTGAGTTCCAGTTGATGGTTTATCATCTCCGTTTCTAGTCCTTCCTCTTTTTGTAAATCATAAGGATAGGGGCGAGCGATGATTAAATTCCCCGGCTGCTTTTTCAATTGCTTTAAGCCGATTTCTACGAAATCCAGTTCTAGGGCGGTCTGCAAGGAACTCATCAATGTGATATGCTCATCATGATATTTTGTGAATAACTCTTTGAGGAATTCATTTTGATTCTCAAATCGTGATTCTTCACTCGCTAATAAGGCAATACTCACCGCTCGACATACTTTTGCACTGGTTTTCTTTCCTAGCCATTGTTGGCGCAGTGCCGCTAAAGCTGAACTGTCATTATGAGAACAGTTTGCAGAAAAGAAGTTTTGCAAGTCTTTAATGTTTGTTCTATCTTTTTCTTTCTCATTTTCTGGCAGTTGATCATAAGGTATTAGGCATGGGTGGATTTTGCGGTGGTCATCTCGTGTTTTTCCATGTTGCCAACCATTTAGTCTGCGTTCGGCATACCAGCGGCGATGTTCTAGTATGGCCATGAGTTCTAGGTTTGTGGTTAAATCTACCTTTTCGCTCCAATTGCTTGGGTCTTCTGGTACCCAGTATCCAAGGCAGGCTAATTTTACCCCTAAATGATCCGCCGCGCCTCGATTGGCATCGCGGAAGGTTTCTGATAATTCTGACCACTTTGTCCCATTTCCATAGCGGGTATCATAAGCATTCTGTAGAAATTTCGCCAATTTGTCGCTACTGGTTTCTACGATTTCTTGCCAACTACAAGTTTGTTCTAGTTGTCCAAAATGTTGAACCACTTGTTCAAAATGAGGGGTTTGGTCAACGCTGAGTGAAACGGCCCCTAAATCTTGATTCATTGAGACAAAAATCGGTGCTTGCGCTAAACGTGTTTGTTGGGTTTTTATACGCAATTGTAGTGAGGCGGTGATATTCTGAGAATCTTGCTCAAAGCAGAGCAAGATTGCGGTTAAGTTTTGATCATAAGCACTTTTTCCTTGCTTTTCTAATCGGTGTAAAAAAGGTCGGTATAATGCTTGTGTGTGAATATCAAAGTCTATCCAGTCTATTTTGCAGATTTGAGAATCTTTCAACCCAGGATTGTGGCTTAGAAATTCTTGCCCCCGTTTAGTCGCTTCTTTATCACAAACAATGAGATGGGGTGCTTTAAAGTCTCGATAATGGCTATTTAAGGCGAGTTGGAGTAGCAGTTGTTGTGCTTGATGACTCAATCCAAAAATCACGACTCGATCTTGTCCGCGTAAATCTGCATATTGGTATAGGGGATAAGATAGCAATAAACGCCGTGCTGCTAGACGAACCCTATTGAAGCTGCTCACTTTTAATTGATGGTCTTTTTTTAGAAAATGGGGGTATTGTTTTAAGATTTCGACCATTAGACCTCTTTCCTAAATAGAGCTACATCTAAGGTTGACAAGGGCAGCAACTAATCTCCAAGTTAAACCATCGTTTTTATGTTTACCACGGAAAACCTCTTTGACGCAACGAAAAATTTGACATAATCGGTTAATAGACATCTTTCCTAAATGGGACTACACCTCAAGTTGACAAGAGCAGCAACCAATCGCCATGTTAAACCATAATAGCCATCTATACATCTGATACCGGTTTCTTTCTCTTTTAACCCTTTTTGGACGCATTCTCTTCCCCATCCCATCTCTCTTTCGGTATGACGTGCATTTCCTTGAAAGTAATCTAATGATATTTTGGCGATATACGCTCGTTTTTCGTGGCCTTTTAGTCTCTTTGCGGCCTCTTTGATTAGCTCTTTCTTTTCACTATCCATTATTTTCATATTCACCTTCCTCTTTTTTATATTCTTGCAGAAAACTAAATTATACCTAAAAATGGCAGTTCCCTTGTAAATTAAAAAAATTTTAGGCGGATGAAGGTAAAATACTATAATTAATTGTTATAATAATTTACAAAACAATTGCGATTTTTAGGTTATAGTGGAAACATGAAGGTTGGGTCAGACAGTTTTTTTGAGATTCCTAACCATTTTTAGTTCGTTTTTTTTGTCCTGTACAAAGGTGTTTGGGTTAAGTATTAGTGGGATAGGTTCGTTTAATATTTAAGAAATAATGTTTGCCCTTTTGAGGATAAACAGTTTACAATTTGATTTTAAAATACTTTCAAACGCTGCGAGTCAGGGAAGCCGATAGGCGATGACGAGTAGTCTCTGGTAGCCAGAGCTTTTGAAAAGTGCAAGACGGCGTAGAGCCATTGAGGTAGCTGGACCTCGTTCCTTTTGGGGACGAGGACAGCGGACGCAGGGCGGCCTGGCGCGGTGGTCAAAGAACGGGCAGGGAAAGCCTTTTTTGTAAGTGCTTTGACACGCGCCAATCAATTACAAATATCTGCTAATGAATATGAAAAAATGGGGTTTCTTATTATCAATAATTATATTATTAACGAGTTGTCAACTTCCTCAACAGGAGAGCTTACGTTTTGGCTTATCAACGGCACCTGTCAGTTTAGATCCACGTTTTGCGACAGATGCGGTATCGACACGCATTAATCGTCTATTATATCGTGCAATTGTGGATTTTGATGACAAATCGTTCCCTATTCCAAACTTAGCGACTTGGGAACTAATCAATCCAACACAATATCGCTTTTATTTAAGTAGTGAAGGGCGACAATTTCATGACGGTACGCAATTGACGACTTATGATATCAAAGCGACTTATGATTTTATTTTGGACGAAAACAATGCCTCCCCCCATCGCGGTTCTTTGATTTCAATTGTACAGATTAAAGTGTTAGATACCGATACGATTGATTTTATACTCAATAAACCAGACGCTTTATTCCCTGGACGTTTAGTGGTGGGCATCGTTCCAGCCGCCCTGATCAATAATCAACATCCATTTAACAAAAAACCTGTTGGCAGTGGGCCATTTGAATTAGTGCAATGGCCTCAATCTAGTCATTTGTACCTAAAGCGGCGCAGTGATGGAAAAGTGGTTGAATTTTTAGAAATCAAAGACCCTGTTGTTAGGACACTTAAACTGGTGCGTGGTGAGATAGATCTTTTACAAAACGATTTGTCGCCAGAATTAGTCACATGGTTGACAAACCGCACTGAGATCAAAGTCACAAAGGTTCAAGGTACAAATTTCACCTACTTAGGTTTTAATCTGCAAGATAGCATCACTGGACAATTTGTTATACGCGAAGCGATTGCACTGGCCATTAATCGTGAAGAAATTATCCACTATGTGCTTGGTAATGCCGCTCGCACTGCGAGTAGCTTTTTATTACCAGCGACGCATTGGGCAGGGCATCCAGGTTTGCCGAGTTATCCCTATAATCCTGATAAAGCCCGTGCTTTATTGGTGAAAGCGGGATTTACCGCGAAAAATCCTTTAAAATTAAGCTATAAAACGTCTAGCAATCCATTTCGTATTCGTGTTGCCACTGTACTCCAGCAACAATTAGCATCTGTGGGCATTGACATGGACTTACGCACTTATGATTGGGGGACATTTTACGGTGATATTAAAGCAGGGCGTTTTCAAACGTATAGCCTATCATGGGTAGGTATTAAAATGCCCGATATTTTCCGTTATGTTTTTCATAGTAGCGCAGTACCTCCTAGCGGTGCCAATCGAGGGCGTTTAAATGATCCAAAAATAGATGCCTTGATTGATAAAGCAGAGCAAGCGACAACGCTAGAAGAGCAAGCCACGTTATATCGTGAATTACAAGTCTTGCTTTTTAAAAAATTACCTTATGTGCCATTATGGTATGAGGATCATGTTTTGGCAATACGTCAACGAGTTAAGGACTATACTTTAGCAGTGGATGGTAATTATGATGGACTCAATACGGTAACTTGGTAAGGTAACTCAAAATCAGTCTCCCCAAGGTAGGTCAAGACCTGCCAGGTTTTGAAAACCTGGCAGGTCTGAGACTGGTATTTTATTATTTGGGATTGGCCTAACAAGTCGTTCTTTATGTTGTCCATTCACCATTCGAGGCGATAGCTTTGAAAAGTTAGACTCGAATTTATTATTAATTTATTATTAATTATTAATTTACAAAAAAATAAAAATAATCATGTTTTCAGAATTAAAAATAAGCACTAAACTGTACCTCAGTTTTTGGCTAATGATAATACTTGTTGTTATTGTGGGAATACTCACTCTCTTTCAAATGTATAGCTCGTACAAACTCCTCAATCGGTTACATAGTCATCCGGTGGTTATAAATAATGTGGTGTATGAGATCAATCTCAATATTGTTAACATACAAAGCCGATTGAAAGAAATTATCTTCTCAAAAGATACCGCAAATATAGAGGTGGCAAGACAGGCGATTACTTCTTCTAAAGAGACAATTTTTCAAAATTTTGAAATGATTGAAATACGCTTTAGAGGTAATAAACAGCCCTTTGACAATGTCTCCATGCTATTTAAAAACTGGATATCCACTCTTAATGAAATCATCGCGTTGCAAAAAAAAGGTGTACTTGATAAAGCAACAATCATTTTTAATGGAAAAAACATTCAACACTTTATCCAGTTAGAAAAAGCATTGAAAGGGCTGACTAACTCTACGAAAAATCAAGCTGATCAATTTTTGGAAGAAACCAATTCCCAAACGAAAAACACTTTATGGATTTCCATTATAATGATGGTTATTATATTCAGTGGTATATGGATAGTGTTTATTATTTCAAGCAGGGTTGCCCAAACTGTCAATTTTGGTCTTGGAGTTGTTGATGCACTAGCGAAAGGTAATTTAACTCAGCAGATTAAATGTGATAGCAATGTTGAAACTGAAAAATTATTGCAAATACTTGACAAAATGCAAATTAAGTTGGGTGAACGTATTAAAAAAGTAGAAAAAGTAGAAATACATTTGCAAAAACTTGAGGAAGAAAAAAGCATTGCCGAGAAAAATGAGCGTATTGCTGAAACTAAACAACTTATTGCCGAGCAGGCTTTACGGTCTAGCCGTGGTGCGGATACTATTTTTAGTAGTCTCTTATTTACAGATGGCGAAGAGGGGCTATCTCTTCTATATGAGGATAGTGATTTAGAAGGCTTGACTGATAACTAAATTTTTTCATTCAAAAAACTATGATAGCTATAATAGAAAATGAGCAAATTGATGAATCCATTTCTTCTAATACGCTTGATTCATCGAAGAGTGAAAAGAGTGAATTGAAGAGTGAAAAAAGTGAGTGGAAAAAAATCTCTTTAGAATCGACCTTGACATTGCCACAATTAATTGATTTTAAAAAACAATTACATCAATATCATGGTTCAAGAGTTCAATTATGTGGGAAAAAGGTTGAACGGATAGACACTGCCGCCCTACAATTATTGTTGGCTTTTATAAATAGCCCTGATGTCACTGTGGGTTGGATAGAGCCTTCCCAAGAACTGTGTCAAGCTGCTTCTTTGCTTGGCTTAAATTCCCATTTAGGCTTATCTTCTTCTTGTCATTCCTAGAAATATCGCCTTTATCTCTTTTGGAGTATGTAGGTCGGGTTAGCGAGAGCGTAACCCGACTTTTTTAATAAGGAACTGATGTTACGCACTATGTTTCCAAGATGTTTAAGAAATCCGATTTTTGAAAAAA
>JAOZSV010000214.1 GCA_029939505.1 Thiotrichaceae bacterium
AAACGATATACTGTTCAATTTTTTTTTCTGCTTTTAAAAGGAACGAACCCCAAGTCTATATTCTGTTTATTAGTGAATTGCCAAGCTAACAGTACTCCGACGCTATTAGCCACCATATCAACCCAATCAGCCTGTCGTATTCCGCCTAAACCTTGTAAGATTTCCAGCCCTGCTCCCAATAACAAAAATCCTATCATACACTGAAGACGCTGTCGTGGCATAAGATAAATCTGTACAAACCACCACATTAATACAAAGTAAGCAATGATATGCTCAACTTTATCTCCATAATTAACGGTTTGTACCATTGGTGGCTGTGGTATTAAAGACAAAACAATCACCGCTATCACAAGACTCCAGCCAATGCCCAGCCATATTTTCTTGAAACGTTTTGGAAACAAGAAGTTTTCATTCATGTCTTAAATCACCCAAATTAATAATGCTATCCCTAATCCGACACGATACACCACAAATGGGAACATGCCAATGCGATCCAATAAGCGAATAATGGATACATAAATAAGCACTCAGCGCGGAAAAAATCACGCCAAATCCCAAAGCAGACCAATTAACAGGCGTATTTTGCCCTATCAATGTCAACGTTTCACTCAGGCCCGCAAGAATAATCACAGGAATTGCCAGCAGAAAATCGTGCCGCCGCTTTGCGACTCAATCCCACCAATAACGCAGCGGTCATAGTAATGCCTGAACGTGAAGTACCTGGTATCAGCGCCAACGCTTGAGCCAATCCGATGAGTAGAATATCTTGCCACGTTAAAGTCAATTCATCGCGTTCCCGTTTTCCAATCACATCAGCCCACCACAATAATAAACCAAACACAATAGTCGAAGTCGCAATAATGAGCGGTGATCTCAAATGACTTTCTAAGCCAGCACCCACTATTGCTAAACCAACTAATCCGACAGGTATCGTTCCTATGCCAACCCCCCAGACTAAACGACTTTCTGGTGTTAATTGCCGTGTTTTTATAGATTGAAACCAACTGACTATTAATGGCTTTAAATCTGTACGAAAATACATTAACACCGCAAAAAGTGAGCCAATATGCACAGCGACATCAAAAGCTAAACCCTGATCTTCCCATCCCGTTAATTGGGGAAACAAAATCAAATGTGCAGAACTTGAAATCGGTAAAAACTCAGTCAGCCCTTGTAAAACTGCAAGAATAATAATATGCCAAATATCCATAAAAAGTTTGAATTGTAATTGAAGTCATTTAAGCAAGCAATCTTAGCATAACCATCAAATAAAAACATTTTCACGAAATGAAGAGATACGAACTACTTAGTTAATTAAAATATTAGAATCAGCTAAAGCTTGGATACTTACCGTTCACCCTGAAATAGATTTTACCCATTGCCTATTAATGGATTGTTGTTTTGGTACCCGTTAAGGTGAGTGTCAAGTGGTCGTTCACTTTGAAGATAATTGCTCAATCCTTTCCATACCGAGACGGGTGGCTTGTGCAATTTCTTCTTGAGTGAACTTTCCCATTTTCAGCATGTGAGTGGCAATCTGTTCCGATTCCGTGAGTTTCAGTTCCGCTGGCACCGGGACGCGACTCGGTTGTTCAAATTGGGTGGGAATGATATGGGTATATATCCGTTTCCCTTGAATCACTTCTTCGGCATTCAGTTGATCGGTTTCGCCATGTTTTTGGCTGAAAACCACATAATATCCTTCCACCAGGGCTTCGGATTTCAGATATTCGGCCAATTGGCCTTTGCCTCTTTTGAAATAAGTCTCATCGGAATACACTTTCGTTTCAATAAGGTTGGATTGGCCTTGGTAGCGGATCAGAATATCGGTTCTTCCTCTTCCAGAAGGGACCTCCACATAAGTTTGCCCACCCAGACGCTGAATAAAAAAATAAAGAAAACCATCTAAGGAATAATGCCACGCACCTTCTTTCAAATGTTCGGTATTAAAGGCTCGAAAACCACGCCGACGCACATAAGCTCGGTATTCTTTTAATAACTCATTGACATTTAACTCACCCTCTTCAGTCAGATATTTGCTAATGGTTTCATGATGCGAATTGATGTAATATTGTGTTTCTCCGTTTATCAACGGACGAAACGCATTGATCAACCTTTTGGCATATAACGGAACCAGAATATCCACATTTCCATCCCGATTGTCAACGACTCCGTTCGCATAGAGCCAAGCAATATCTGGATGATCAACAGTAAAGGCCACCGGTTCGTTGTCAAAAAGTAGTCTCAGCATGAACGTTCTTTTTTCCCGGGCTTTTTGAACAATATTGATGATATTTTTATCAAACCGTTCCGTTAGAAAATGCTGTTGTGCTTGATAATAATGTTCCATGTTAACCGGTTTGCACCGATTAGTCGCTAATTTTTCCACCAGATAAGAACACAAGGCACAAACCAATCCAGGTTGCCCCTGAGTATTCTCATAAATCGCTTTAATGACATTTTCTTCAAAAACCTGTTCTGATTCAGCCACATATTGCCTGATCAGTGAACGGACTTCCTCAAAAGTAAAGTAGGGAATTGGTAATTCCTCAGCAATATTAAAGGGCGAAGCCGAGGAAACCACGAGTTCCGCAAGGGTACTCACCCCCACTAACATTAATGAATGGAGGGCATAATATTCTTTTTGATGATAAATTTGCCGAAAAGTGTGCATCACTTCGCTTAACACACTATCAGGAATACCTTCAAATTCATCAATGACTAGAACCAGAGGTTTAGACTGAACTGAAGTTTTTTCCAAAAAATGATCCAAGCTAATGGCACTCTGGATGATGAGTTCAGATTGAATCTGAGATTTGGACAGTCCACGGTGAAGTTTATGGTTTAATTCTTGATAAAATTCCTCTTTTGATACCGTCTTCAGATTTTCAAAACTGATCCAAACCGTTGTAAAGTCTTTCTCAAGCTCGTTCAGTAGCAGTTTAAAAAAGGTGGTTTTGCCGGCTTGTCTTGGCGCAAATAGGGTAAAAAAGCGACCCTTTCTCACCTTTTTTTGACCGTCGAGCATTAGGGCTTCACGCATGACCGTGTAATGTAGAGTGGGATCACAGGGCCCACTGGTGTTGAATTCGCGCATAATGAGTACCTGACCTAAAAGTTGAGTTAAATTGAAATCAACGAAGGTGCGTAGGGCGCACCCGACATTTCTAAAAGTTTTTTAACAGAATGGTTATTATATCATATCATTTTGACTTAGGAATGATCATGAAATAATTTCCCTCTATCTGTAAATGATTTGCCAACCCCGATAGGGGTTGAATGTGAATAGCCACAGGTGGAACCTGTGGTAACTAAAAAAGACAAAACGGGAAGTTATTTCGTGACCATTCCTTAGGTATAACGATGAGATCAAAGCTTGGTAATGAGATAAAGCGAGGGCGAACACGCCGGTTCGCCCCGACAACCCTGAAATATAATGGATTTTGTCGGGGCAGACCGGTGTGTCTGCCATTAACTTAATGGCATTGAGTAGTAGGGTGGGTAGAGTGAAACGAAACCCACCGCAACAATATTAATTAGAGAAATGGTGGGTTTCGCTCTCGCTCTACCCACCCTACTTTAACTGCTATTCAATCTGGAAACGCTATCGCACAGAATTCACAGAGAGAATTTCCAAAATAATTATTGTGGTTTTTAATTCGGTTAATTTTAAAATTCGGTCAATTCTGATTCAAACGTGCGAGACGTTAAGTTATAACTCAGTGAAATAAAGGAGGAAATACTAAGATTTGTGATGACAATTACAAATTAAACTGATTAGGTAGTTGGTGTAATCGCCCAGCCCACTGTATACGATGTGGGAAAAACAACTTCATACTGGTTAAGGGTAGTTTCTTTTCTAGGTAAGCAATGAAGTAAAGCACGAACGGAGATGGACACCAAGTAATGCAAGTGTATATGCTATGAGCACTGCTGTTTGAAGTCTCGTAACAGGAGTCCTTCGAGTAAAACAACAGGGTGGTATGAAAGTTTGTATGAGCTTTTGTAAGTATACCAATCACCCTCGGGATATAGGCATGGTCTAAGGCATAAGATATACTTAATCGGAACGTCGAAAAACAAGAGCGGATGCACTCTTTACAAAGAGAGCCCTTTAAACTGAAGGTATCGCAACTCTTGGGTAGGATACGGGGGGAAGTCGCAAGACTAATTAACCGTCCCTAATTTAATTTATAAATATGTATTATGAAATTGGGTAACGAAAGTTATCGGTTATGGAAATTAAGCAATTAATTATGATTGAACAACTAAACCTAAATTTTACTGGGGGTAGCAGCCACCTACCATTATGGACAAATCCTAATGATAAATGGGCAACTATACTGTGGAAGAAATTAGAGAAAAATGTTCTCAATATACAGAAACGTATTTATAAGGCTATAAAGGCTGGAAAAATAGGCAAAGCTAAAAAATTAGCAAGACTATTACTGAGAAGTACAAGTTCAATTATTTTAAATGTCAGGCGGGTAACGCAAGACAATAAAGGTAAGCGAACGGCTGGAGTTGACGGAGTCAAGATGTTGGCCCCAAAACAACGGTTAGCAATGCTTAATGAATTGATTTTACAAGCCAAAAGAGGTTTTAAAGGATTCAAAGCCAAACCAATACGTAGAATTTACGTTCCTAAACCTAACGGAGATAAAAGACCATTAGGGATTCCAACGATGAAAGATAGGGTGATACAAGGTATAGTAAAATCATCTTTAGAGCCAATATGGGAAGCGAGATTTGAGCCGCACTCTTATGGTTTTAGATTAGCCCATAGTACCCACGACGCAATAAGTTTGGTATTCAACTCATTAAATAAGAAACAAAAATGGGTGCTAGAGGCAGATATTAAAGGATGTTTTGATAATATCAATCATGAGAAATTGCTGGAAAAATTGGATGGAACAGCAAAAAAGAATGATTAGACAAATGCTAAAAGCAGGATGTATGGATAATCAAGTATTTAGCGATACGGAAATTGGAACGCCGCAAGGTGGGATAATAAGTCCAGTTTTAGCAAACATCGCCTTGGACGGCTTGGAAATCCACTTAAAGAAGGAATTGAGAAATAAATATACGTATAAAGAAATCGAACGAGGATTTAGGCTGGTAAGATTTGCAGATGATTTTGTGGTATTACACAGTAATAAGGAAGTTATAGTTGATAGTCAGGAAATTACCAAGAAATGGTTAGCCAAAATAGGGTTGAAACTATCAGAAAGCAAGACAAAGATAACACATAGTAGTGAAGGTTTTGATTTTCTAGGCTTTAATATTAGGCATTATCATAATAACTATGACCATTTTATGTGTAAGAACAAGTCATTACAATCGCAGAAATTGAAAGATTTCAAATTATTAATCAAGCCAAGTAAAAAGACTATCAAGAAACATAGCCATGCCATAAAAGAAGTATTAAGAAGTACAAGAGCAGCGAGCCAAGATGTTGTAATAAAGAGACTGAATCCAATCATAAAAGGTTGGGCAAATTATCACAAAAATGTCGTGTCAGGTGAAATATTTGCTAGACAGGATTACATAGTCTTCCAGCAGCGATGGGCATGGTCGAAACGAAGACACATAAACAAGTCTAAAAGATGGATAGTCAAGAAATATTTCAGAACTATTGGTAGAAGAAAGTGGTGTTTCGCCACTAAGGATAATGTTCTAACTAAACATTCTGATACCAAAATAGTAAGACATGTAATGGTCAAAACAGGAAAGTCTTACTATGATGGGGATGAAATTTACTGGGCAAATCGGCTTAGTAAAGGATATGGTAACATATCTCCAAGCGAAGCCAAACTTCTCAAAAGACAAAATGGTAAATGTATATTCTGTGGTGCTCAGTTTAGAAATGAGGATATAATGGAAGTGCATCACAGAATGAAGAAAAAGTATGGAGGGAAAGATAAGTACAAGAATCTAGCTCTTATCCATAAACATTGCCATGACCAGTTACACGGGAAAAAATAAGCCGTGTGTTTGTAGCTGTTATTTAACGTTGAATGGGGAGGAGCTGTATGAGGCGAAAGTCTCACGTACAGTTCTGAAGACGAGTCACCTATGGCGACATAGGTGGCTTAGTTTAACAAGTTAAAAAAATTGTAACTACTCAGGGCAACCATAAAGGATTGCCCCTACAACAATCTTCTTATTAATACAGACGAAAATATTCTGATGTAGGGGCAATCCCTTGTGGTTGCCCTGAGTAGTTACAAAAAATTAACGATTCCGTTTATTAGTGAATTGCCAAGCCAACAATACTCCGACGCTATTAGCCACCATATCAACCCAATCAGCCTGTCGTATTCCGCCTAAACCTTGTAAGATTTCCAGCCCTGCTCCCAATAACAAAAATCCTATCATACACTGAAGACGCTGTCGTGGCATAAGATAAATCTGTACAAACCACCACATTAATACAAAGTAAGCAATGATATGCTCAACTTTATCTCCATAATTAACGGTTTGTACCATTGGTGGCTGTGGTATTAAAGACAAAACAATCACCGCTATCACAAGACTCCAGCCAATGCCCAGCCATATTTTCTTGAAACGTTTTGGAAACAAGAAGTTTTCATTCATGTCTTAAATCACCCAAATTAATAATGCTATCCCTAATCCGACACGATACACCACAAATGGGAACATGCCAATGCGATCCAATAAGCGAATAAAAACATGGATACATAAATAAGCACTCAGCGCAGAAAAAATCACGCCAAATCCCAAAGCGTACCAATTAACAGGCGTATTTTGCCCTATCAATTTCAGCGTTTCACTCATGCCTGCAAGAATAATCACAGGAATTGCCAGCAAAAACGAAAATCGGGCTGCCGCTTTGCGACTCAATCCCACCAATAACGCAGCAGTCATAGTAATGCCTGAACGTGAAGTACCTGGTATCAGTGCCAACGCTTGAGCCAATCCGATGAGTAGAATGTCTTGCCACGTTAAAGTAAATTCATCGCGTTCCCGTTTTCCAATCACATCAGCCCACCACAATAATAAACCAAACACAATAGTCGAAGTCGCAATAATGAGCGGTGATCTCAAATGACTTTCTAAGCCAGCACCCACTATTGCTAAACCAACTAATCCGACAGGTATCGTTCCTATGCCAACCCCCCAGACTAAACGACTTTCTGGTGTTAATTGCCGTGTTTTTATAGATTGAAACCAACTGACTATTAATGGCTTTAAATCTGTACGAAAATACATTAACACCGCAAAAAGTGAGCCAATATGCACAGCGACATCAAAAGCTAAACCCTGATCTTCCCATCCCGTTAATTGGGGAAACAAAATCAAATGTGCAGAACTTGAAATCGGTAAAAACTCAGTCAGCCCTTGTAAAACTGCAAGAATAATAATATGCCAAATATCCATAAAAAGTTTGAACTGTAATTGAAGTAATTTAAGCAAGCAATCTTAGCATAACCATCAAATAAAAACTTTTTCACGAAATGAAGAGATACGAACTACTTAGTTAATTAAAATATTAGAATTTGATAAAATAGCTATATTCCTATTTAATACTTTTATAAAATCATAATTTAATAAAATTCTTACTATTTTATTAATTAAATCAACAGTTTAATATTTTAATAAAATTATTTTTTAAAAATATTAAACTAAAAAAAGTTTAATAAATTAAACAACTTACCTATTTTAAACAAATAAATATCATATAAAAAATTAAATTTATACAAAAAAATACTTTACATCTATTGTAAAATTTAGTAATCTAAATCCATCTTTTTATTCATCCTAACTTTAGCTTTAAATTATCTATCGTTTTTCAAAGAAATAATGATCGAGGCGAATTTCTTCAAAAAAATTTCGCCTCGATCACAGAAGAGAAAACCAAGTTTCTAGCAGAAATTGAATTTTGCAAGAGCCTCTAAAAAATGATTTTTCTGAACATCTATAGAGTACAACGGATTTTAGAATAAAACGGATTAAATCTAAGAAATTCATCGCGTTGTTTTTTATTCAAATCCATTCTAAAATCCGTTGTACTCTATAGATGTTCTGGAAATAAGACATTAAAGTTAAAATTGAAGGAGAACAAATTATGGCTTGGAAAT
>JAOZSV010000052.1 GCA_029939505.1 Thiotrichaceae bacterium
CAAAAATCGGATTTCTTAAACATCGTTTCGCCGCTTAGAAATCCGATTTTTTTTGTTCTGAATCCGCTTTATTCATGAAGTACCGCTCAAATTAATTCAAGATGTTCGTTTAAAAAGTGCGAAGGCACCCTCATTGTAGTAGTAGAAATCCGATTTTTTCAAAAATCGGATTTCTTTAACGAGTAAAAAATAGAAACAATTGTATCAGAAACCCCGTTTTTTAAACCCTGTAGAGTGAAGAATTCAGATTAGGAACGTGCATCAAATAATTTCGTCAACTTTAAAACCAGACCTGCCAGGTTAAAAAAAAACCTGGCAGGTCAAGAGCAGCGTCCAAACTTGATTTTGACCTGGCAGGTTTTCTTTTGAACCTGCCAGGTCTGGTTTAGTTGCCCACCACTTTTTTAATGAGGAATGTGGGCAAGAAAAGTACCTTGCCCACCCTACCTGACTACTTGCGTCGTCTTCGTGAAGCTGCCGCAGCGGAAAGAATGGCAATCCAGCACTCTGATGTTCAGGTGGCATTGGCTGATGAAATCGGACTGAATCGTGATATTTTTTTAGAGAATATACAAAGTAAAAAAGCCGAAAATGCTTTTAGAGAAGATATTGCGGAGTGCCTTCAAAGAGGAGTGCGAGGTTTCCCGAGTTTTCTTTTAAGAGGTTTCGGAGAAGAGATACTTCTTAGAGGATATACGCCTTATCAAACCTTCGACAACTGGTTTCGAGAATTATCGAAAAATCAATTGGAACAAAAAGAACTCCAAGCTGGATTTCCACAAGTATTTGATTTCATATCCAGATATGGAAAGGTAGCTCCAATAGAAGTGGCTTGTGTTTATGATATGGCTTTTGAAGACGCTCAAAAGTTATTGAAACACAAAAAAAGGTATTGTGTCCGAAAAAAAGATTGGAAATGGCGCTTTCTATTCTTTACCCCAAGATACGATACAATGTGATTCTGCTACTGGAAGTTGTTCGTTTTAGCCATGTAGCCCACCACTTTTTTAATGAGGAAGGTGGGCAAGAAAAGGACCTTGCCCACCCTACCTGACTAGAACAAAACGAGGATGACGTGCCATAATAATTTAATAAAAACCTTTATCGTTTAAAAATTTATAAATCAATCGAGTCTGACCCCATTGATTTGCATTGATTTGTGCCAAATTATAAATTACCAATCAAACATATACGGCTTACGAGTTACCCGGCTAGTTGATGTAAATCTTCTTAAGATCATAAATAAACTTTGGTTCGATGGCGTATTGCAAGGCCTTATCCCATAGTGGATTTGTGCGGTCGCGAAGATTATTCGCAAGTGCCTTTATTTCTGGAGGTGCATCTGCCCTAAAGAAATTTTTGTTGTTTCTATTTTTATCATAGCTCACACCAGTTATTTTGAATTTTCGCGGCTTTGCCTTCTCAGATTTTTGCTGCTCTATATCTTTATGTGCTGTTTCCCAAGTTATAACTCTTATCGTTAAGTAATATTGATGTTTATCAAACTTACCATTAATTGTGAATGCAGATTTTGAAGGATATTTTGGTTGTATTCTCCGTTTATAAAGACCGCCAATAACAAAGCGGAAATGTAAATCATCCGATGACATTTCATATTGACTACAATCAGTAATATCAACCCAATGTCCTTTTGCTTCAACGAGATACTTCTTCACAAAGAGAACTGCAAAGTCCTCTTCGGTATTGACGTATTCAAGGTATTTCATAAATTCTTTGCGTGAAATTGTTCCTGTGTTCTGCAGAGATTTAAATTTTTCCCATTCGGCTTCCCTTTCAGCTTCCCTTTCTTGTTTTTCAATATAGTCCCATTCCCAAGGTGCCGCACAAGAACAGGCAGCATCAGCTATATCTTCTCCGCTATACCCTTGTTCTCTCATTTCATACAGAAATTCCCAATCACTCATTATTATTCCCTCCTTTTAATTCTAACTACTTATTATAAGGCCAATTCGCCATCATATTCCTAGATATTGACCGACAATTCAGGCCAATTTGCCCTCATATTGAATATCCTGTCATTTTGCCCGCATATTACATACCATGGGACCGGAAATTCAGGCCAGTTTGCCCGATTAAAAAATTATCCTGTCAAATCCACCTAATAATAGGTATAATTAGGCATATTTGCCCGTATATTCAATATTATCGACAATTCAGGCCAGTTTGCCCTGTTAAAAAATTATCCTGTCAAATAGACTTGACGTTATCTACCAAAACAAGCATACTGAATCATCTAAGCTTAATAAAATTATTATTACTTAAATTTAAATCTATGTCAAGCGAAAATCCAAAAAAATAACCTGCTAACCGAAATGCGGAATTTTATGCGCCGTTTGCATTATTCTATCCACACAGAAAATGCGTATTGTGACTGGGTTGCCAAATATATTTCTCGTTCCCTTCGAGGCTAAAGTTTTTTTAAAGAAAAAACTTTAGCCTCGAATTCTGTTTGGGAATGCCTTCATCGACGCTCTGCGTCGTCTAATTTATGAATTAGGATAAACAGAGTTTTTAGTAACGCAGAACGTCACGGAATGCATTCCCAAACGGAATTTAGGAACGAGAGTAAATCTGTTAAAATTCATATTTTATTAATTTTCACCTGCTAAAACAAGTACATGGTTGATTAGTGATTCACTGATATCAATCCCATAATACCTTAATAGTTTTATCAATGGCTTAATTTCATCAAGCAGATTATGCTGTTTAGCCAGCAGCAATATGCCCAAACTACCTATCACATCAATTTTATTAAATTGTGCCGCTTTTCTGGCTTTCGCATCATCAACCAACAATAAATCAGCAGATAAGTGCATATACAATGCAATCGCTTCTAACTCACCACGCCCAAGTCCAGCCTTCTTTTTGATTTCATAAGCTTTTAAGTCCACAGAAACGATTTTATCTTCAAGATAAATACGCAAAGCATGAGCCTGTGCTTTACCTGGTATGAGAATTTCATTGAAAACAGCAGTAGGTATTTTAATTTCATCAAAGAGTTTATTTAGTACCCATAAACTTTGGCAGCTTGATAACGCAACCAGTGCGGAACTATCAGCTATTATCATTGGAATTTACGCCTATTGATTTTTTCTAAATCTGCTTCAATCTCTCCTGTAGGATAATTCATTATAGATATTTGGTGTTTTTGACAAGCCTCCATAAAGGTATAAAGATTTACACCAGCAAATTCACAAGCTGCTCCACGCGATAATTGCTTTGATTGAAACATGATCAAAGCAGTGTAAAGTTTAACTTTTTGTGCAATAAGATTTCTATCATGATGAATAAAATAGCCTTCAGGTATATCAATAGTCACTTGCATATTTTTTAATCAGCGTAGGTGGGTAGAGCGGTGGAATGGTTTTCGAGGTTTTCGTTAAATCATTTAATAAATAACCAAATATGGTATAATATCATCTACATTAAAACCGAAATTTACCTTTCCAAAAATCACGCTAAAGCATTGTAAAGCATATAGTTTTTTTGGAAAATATCATGAAAATGCTCCTTTAAAATTTGTCTTGCTGTAAAAAATTCGCAAATCAGGAACACAGGAAAACTCTCCCGTATTATATCCAATTTTGATGTGCTTGACTGAGAACAGTTTCAGCATGAACGCCAAAAAAACAACGAATTGTGGTGAAAAAGGCTGGTAATGCTTCGTTTGGTTCAAATGTCAGCATCTCTTCAGCCAGTTGTGCTAATAAAGTCTCAAAATCATCATCAGTTGCCTCTTCACCTAAATGTTCCCATTCAACCGCAAGATCATCGTTTAATTTTTCCCAAATTGCTTGTCGGGCATTACGCAAACGCACACAATCTAAATTTAATAGTTTTATTGTCATCGTTGCTTTTATAATCTCAACGCCTGTTTGACTACAAGCCTCTTCATCCACACTGATAGCCCCATCATCTGATACGACAAACAATGATGGTGAATCAGGTAATTCACTCGGTTTTAGAATAATATTGTCTAAATTGTCATCTTTTTTAGTTTCTCCGCAACTATGATTTTTCTGATAGGGTTTTAAGCAACGTTCGTCATCATTAAAGCTTGATTTATCACCAAATAGATGAGTTTGAGAACCGCCTCGACAGGCTGCAAATAAATTGCTTATTTCAAACATCCAATCAATGCTGCTAGGAATATCTGATTTTGGGTGAAAATGTTCTATTTGACGATCAGAGATTGGACCCTTATCCGTTTGCTTAACCAGTTCAATCTCACAATAAGCGCACAATCCATGTTGAACCTTATCTAAATCTTGCATTATTTCACTTTTAGCTTGCCCCCCTTCATTACCAAATGCTTTCCAATTTGTTATGTTCCGTTTTTCATAAGGATACTCTCTCATAAAGTCTTGCAAACTAGCGGGGGCAGATTGCAATTGCTTGACTTTTTTCATCGTTTTCTCCTGAGAACACGCCGCCGCCTAATTTCCATATCGGCTTTCAGCAATTCTGGGTCATTGCCAGATAACCGATTGAGTTTATAACGTAATTTCAAGGCTTCGTCTTTTTCTCCTTGATCACGCTTAATGAAGTCACGATATTGTTCAAGTAATTGGGTAAATTCATTAAATTCGGCGGGCGGGCGTTGTTCTACCCCCATGATTTCATTAAGCACTCGTCCAGCTTGGGCTCCGTAACTATTTGAGCTAGGTGAATTGGCGGTGAGTTTTCCCGCTTGGTAAGATAACACCACAATATTTTCTGGTTTGACCGTGGTGAGTACTGGCGCACTGTGAGTTGTCACAATAAATTGTGTGTTTGGAAAAGTCTTGAGCAAATCAATCAGGACACGCTGCTGCCATTTTGGGTGCAAATGCAAATCAATTTCATCAATTAAGACAATGGCTTGTGATTCACAAGGTTCTTCTCGGTGCGGATTGGCCTGAGCCATACGACGGGCTAAATCCATTACGACAGCAAGCATAACACGATAGCCACCACTGAGTTGTTCAAGTGATAAAATGTCTTTTTTTGCGCCTTCAATTTTCAAATCGACAACAAAACGTAAGGGTTGTAGTTGAGTACGTGGATTGCTGGCACCCGGAATCAGACGACAAATCGCTTTTCTTACTGCTTTTAAAAGCGTGAGTTGATAATCCAAATCTTGACGCTCAAACTTTTCTCTATGTTCCAAATTTTCTTGACTAAAAAACCACTCAAACAGTGTACAAAACTCAGGGGTGACGTTGAGAGCATCTTTTAAGGCATCAAAACGATGAAATTCTTCATAAAATTGCGAATTATTCGGTATAGTTAAGGTGTCACGATTCATACCGTAGTAAGCTAATACTGGTATTTCTACGATTTTGGAGTCATTTAAATCATTAATAATGTGCTCTAAATATTTGTGTAATTCAGTTAAATCATTTTTGTGGGAGTCATTTTTCTGGCTTTTATAAGGCAATTGCTGTGATTGATAGTGCCAAGTTAAACCTTCCATGTTTTCAAGTTGAACTCGTACATAAGTTTGAGAATCTTGGCGAATATCATTGTCATCAAAACCGCCTCGTTTTTGAAGTTTAAAATAACTAGGAATTTCTCCTAAAACCATGCTGATGGCATCCAGAAAGCTGGTTTTGCCAGTCCCATTTTCTCCAACTAATACAGTTAATTGCGGATGCAATGGCAATTTAATTTTCTCAATGGCTCGAAAATTTTCAATAAAAATTGATTTCAATTTCATTATTTTCCCTAGCAGCGTAGGGTGGGTAGAGCGGTAGCAAAACCCACCATTAATCTAAAGAAGCGTCGAACTCCAAAAACCAAAGTGAAAGCGTTGAAATTCCCAAAGCGAAAGCGTTGGGACTCCAAAAGCGAAAGCGTTGAATTCCAAAAACCAAAGTGAAAGCGTTGAAATTCCCAAAGCGAAAGCGTTGAATTTCAATTTCAACTCTTAATTCGCTTTGAAAAAGAACTAAGAACTGTTAGGCTGAGTATGTTTTTTTAGACAAGCATAATAAAAACCATCCATATCACTTTCACCGGGTAATATTTGCCGCCCATACGGCAGTGCATGTCCCCATTTTACAGCCAACTTCGTTTCACAAGCATCAGGTTGTGTCGCTAAAAAATCCTGAATCTGTAAGTGATTTTCCTCTGCAAAAACGGAACAGGTGATATAGAGTAACTTACCGCCCGGTTTCAGCAAAGGCCATAATGCCTCAAGTAAACGTTTTTGTTGTGCCGCTAATCCAGTGATGTCGCTAGGCTGACGTAAATATTTGATGTCGGGGTGGCGGCGAATAACACCACTGCCTGAACAGGGTACATCAAGTAATATTCTGTCAAAGGGCGAACCATCCCACCATGTCTCTGGCTGGCTGGCATCAGCACAGCGTTGTTCTGCTGATAAGTGTAAGCGGCGCAATGTTTCAGCCAATTTGTCTATGCGAGCCGGTTGATTATCTAAAGCCAATAATAGAGTTATATCATAATGTTCTAGCAAATGTGCTGTTTTGCCGCCGGGCGCAGCACAGGCATCTAATACTCGTGCGCCCGTTGGAACATCAAGTAACTCTGCTGCCAATTGCGCCGCACCATCTTGTACAGAAATCCAGCCTTGGGAAAATCCGGGTAAGTTATAAATCCCCCCCTTTTCCCCCATTTCCTTTTCCCCCATTTCCTTTTTAATAAAAGGCGGCACTTTTCTCTTTTGAGACAAGTCTTCTTTTTGAGATAAGTCAATTTCCCCTTTTAACAAAGGATGGGTAGGAGATTCTAAAGTAATTCCACAAGCCGTATAAGGTGTCGGATCCGCCGCAATATTCGCCTCACGAAAATGCTCAAGCAGCGTATCACGCGACTTTGAGCGCGTATTCACTCGTAGCGTCAAGGGCGGATGTGCATTATTCGCTTCAACTATCCTTTCCCACTCTTTCGCCCAATCCCTTTGTAAACGTTTGAGTAACCAAGGTGGATGCGCTAATTTCGCGCTAGGCTCATTATCTATAGCTGTTAGCAAAGCATCTCGTTTACGTTGAAAATGACGTAATACCGCATTGACTAAACCCGTTGCCCAAGTTTTTTTTAAGGAGCGCGTTACTTCCACTGTCGCTGCGATTGCCGCATGAGGTGGAATGCGTAAATAAAGTTGTTGATATAAACCCATCAATAATAAAACTTGAATATCACAATCTTTTGCTTTAAGCGGTTTTCGGAGTAAAAGTGGTAATAACGCCTGTAAACGGGGCAACCAACGCAATACGCCATAACATAACGCTTGTGCCAAAGCCCGATCACGCCTATCATCTAAACGGGGTAAATAATTATCTAAAGAATCCGATAAGGAATGTCTTTCTCCTATCACCTGAGTCAAAACTTGGGTAGCGATATGACGAGCATCTATTTTCATATATCACCACACAGATATTTAGGATGTGCATTAAGAAAATCGCCCACCGTGATGACTTTTCCACCAGCCCTTTGCACCTTTAACAGACGTAAAATACCCTCTCCTGTCACAACATCAATGCCGTCACGTTGGCAGCGAATGACACTTCCTACGGGTTTCGGTGTCGCAGGGCATGACAAAGCTTGGGCAGCCCATAAGCGTAATGTTTGGTTAAACAACTCAACTTGGGCAACAGGCCAAGGATTAAAAGCCCGTATTTTGCGTTCTAAAACAATAGCGGGTTCTTGCCAATTTAACTGCGCTTCCGCCTTTTCCAGTTTTTTTGCATAAGTGGCTTGGTTATCATCTTGTGGCGTTGCAGATAGGTTTTCAATCTGATCTATATTATCAGTCAACAACTGACCCCCTAATGCGGCCAAACGATCATGCAAAGTTTGCCCTGTATCATCAGATAAAATCTGACCACTTTCTTTTTTCAAGATTGCCCCTGTATCAAGCCCTTCATCCATTTGCATTAAGGTAATACCCGTTTGACGATCACCTGCTAATAAAGCCCGTTGAAGTGGGGCTGCTCCCCGCCAGCGTGGTAATAAAGAGGCATGTATATTGATACAACCTAAACGGGGTATTTCTAGCACTGCTTTTGGTAATATAAGCCCATAAGCAACTACAATCATTAAATCTGCTTGTAACGTCTTTAGTTGGGCTATCGTTTCAGCGTTTTTGAAGTTAATAGGTTGATAAACATCAATATTCTGTTCTAAAGCAACTAATTTAATAGGGCTCGCTTTTAATTTACGTCCACGCCCTGCTTTACGATCAGGTTGTGTATAAACGGCACAAACGGACTGTTTTGAATTTAAAAGGGCAAGGAGGCTAGGTACGGAAAATTCAGGTGTACCTGCAAAAATAATGCGTTTTTTCATTTGATTTAAAATAAAAGGACAATAAGTAAGTGCGTCATTCCTATTTCTTATTCGTGCGCTTTTCTTTAAGTAGTTTTTTACGAATACGTTGGCGTTTTAAAGACGAAAGATAGTCTATAAATAGCTTACCTGTGAGATGATCCATTTCATGTTGAATACACACTGCAAGTAAACCATCAGTCTTCAATGTAAAACTTTCACCATTTTGATTAAGTGCTTGCACCGTGACATGTTCAGCACGTTTAATCTTTTCAAATATGCCAGGTACAGATAAACAGCCCTCTTCTGTAGTTTGTTCACCATCGCAACTGAGAATTTTTGGATTGATGAAACATAAGGGCTGATTTTGTTCTACTGATATATCAATGACAATTATTTGTTGATGAATATTAGCTTGCGTCGCAGCCAGCCCAATGCCTGGTGCTTTATACAGCGTTTCAAACATCTCATCGACGATTTTGCGTATCGTATTATCAACCTGTTGAACCGGTTTCGCTTTTATACGCAATTGAGTATTCGGAAAATGTAAGACTTCAAGTATAGCCATTTTTCAGTTTTAAAAATTAATTCTATTGAATTTAAATGTTACAATTAATAATTAACAATTAACAATTAACAATTATGGAAACAATTATTCTACTTGCTCTACTCGGATTTTTTGCTTGGTTTTGGTTTGATACATTGCAATCTCAGGAAAGGGCTAAAAATTTAGCGAAGCAAATATGTCTTGAGTTACATCTACAATTATTAGATGATACTTTGAGTCTAATGCGGTTCCGTTTAAAACGTAACAAGCGGGGTAGATTAACGGTGCAAAGGGTTTTTCAATTTGAATTTTCTGATGGCGGTAATAACAGACAATTAGGGACTCTGATCATGCGTGGCATCTCCTTGGAAATGTTAGAGATGCCAGGCTATATACAAAGAACTATTTCACCAATCTAAGCACGGGTTTCGAGCCGCGAGGAGGTCTTTTCGGAGGCGGAGGCGGCAGTTTTGAAGACAAGCTGTTTTCCTTCTCATATTCTTCACCTTGAAAAAACATGCCTTTACCATTTTCTTTCGCATAAATCGCCAACACAGCAACGATTGGGACAAATACTGAAAATGGTTCCCCAGAAAACCGAGTCGTGAAACTAACCCAATCATTATTTAACGTTAATTCCTGTACCGCCATCGGTGAAATATTTAAGATAATTTGACCATTGTCAACATATTGAGTTGGCACTTCAACCTGATCATGTTCAGCATTAACTAACAGATGAGGAGTTAATTCGTTATCAACAATCCAATCATGCAAAGCACGCAATAAATAGGGCCGCATTGAAATCATGTACGCATCTCCCGTTCATTTTGAGTCAAACTACTTTGAAAGGCTTCGCGATTGAATAAACGAGCAGCGTATTTGTGCAAAGGTTTTGCTTGTTTTGGTAATTCAATCCCTAATGCTGGCAGTCGCCATAATAAAGGGCCAATGTAGCAATCCATGAGTGAGTATTCATTTGACATAAAATAAGTTTTTTGTGCAAAGATAGGCGCTAATGCCGTCAAATTTTCCCGCATTTTTCTTCTAGCAGTTGCCGCCTTTCTTTTATTGCTGTCTTGTTGTAATACTTCAACGTGGGTATATAAATCACGTTGGATACGATAACGACAGATGCGATTATTGGCACGGGAGACGGGATTAGCCTGCATTAAAGGCGGATGGGGAAAACGTTCATCTAAATATTCCATAATAATTTGTGCGTCATACAAAACGACTTCATGATCGACAAAGGTAAATATTTCATTATAAGGATTCAACTGTTGTAAAATTTTCGGTTGATTTTTGGAGTCAATGATTTGATAGTCGAAATGAACACATTTTTCTGCCAAAACTAAACGCACACAATGATCTGCAAGGCAAATACCGTCTGAATAAAGCGTCATCAGTTATCAGTTATTTGTTAGAGGCTAAATTCGCCTCAAAGTCAGTTATCACGCTCAATGTCGTAGAAAAACTTGCCGATTCAAAACCTGGCAGGTTTAAAGCGCGTAGAGCGTTAGTTATCAATATAATTTATATTGATTATCACACAACTTATTGATTTTATTAAAATTCCTATTTGAAGTTGAAGAAATCCGATTTTTGAAAAAAAATCGGATTTATCCGCTCAAAAAAACGAGTTTTGCATCAAGGTTTAGTTTTCGAGGTTTCCGTTTTTAGTTTTACATCAAACCTGACAGGTTTTTAAAACCTGTCAGGTATTCGAGGTTTCCGTTTTTTGAAGAAAAACGGAAACCTCTTCGAGGCTAAAGAAAAAACTTTAGCCTCGAAACCATTCCTAATGTATATCCCGCCAATATTCTTTCTTCAAAGCTAAAGCAAACATCAAGAAAATAAAGAGGAATAGCAACACCTTCCAACCTAAACTGTGTCGCTCCAGTTTTGCAGGTTCGCCAATGTAATCAAGAAAATTGACTAAATGACGCATATCCTTTTTATACTGTTCGGCTTTTTCCTGATCAGCTTCATCAACCAATGCTAATGATTTAATCACCTCATGGGAATGCCCATCTTTATCTGTGATCGTTTCATAAACTGGCTTTTGCCAACCTTGCTGCTCCCATAAGACATGTGGCATACCAACATCCTTAAAAACAAGGTTGTTGACTCCCATTGGGCGAGACGGATCCAAGTAAAAACTCAGCAGATAGGAATATAACCAATCTGTGCCACGAGCACGAGCAATCACACTCAAATCTGGTGGTATGACACCAAACCATTTATTAGCATCATCACCATTCATAGCAATAGTCATGGTTTCACCGATTTTTTCGGCAGTAAACATCAGGTTTTCTTGAACTTCATCATCATTCAAACCTAAATCTTTGCCGATGCGTTGAAAACGAACATATTTCGCAGAATGACAGCCCATACAATAGTTGACAAATAGTTTGGCACCGACTTGCAATGAAGCTTTGTCAGAGATGTCATTATTCGCCTTTTGGAGTTCAATACCACCACTAGCCAAAACCATCGTGGGTAATAACAGGATCAAAGCAGGAATTAATCGTCTCATTAGTCAGTCACCCTTTCTGGTACAGGCTTGGTTTTATCTATCTTGGAATACCAAGGCATTAACAGGAAAAATGCAAAGTACATCGTGGTAAATATCTGTGCAAAGTTGGTCTTTATCGGCGTGGAGGGTTGCATACCTAAGTAGGCGAGTCCAAAAAAGCTAACGATGAATAAGCCTAAAGCCATTTTAAATATCCATCCTTTATAACGAATGGATTTAACAGGGCTCCGATCTAGCCAAGGCAAGAAAAATAAGACGACAATAGAAGCACCCATCGCTATCACGCCAAGGAATTTATCAGGTACGGCACGCAAAATGGCATAAAACGGGGTAAAATACCACGATGGTTCAATATGTTCAGGTGTTTTCATGGGATCAGCGGGGAAAAAGTTATTATGTTCAAGGAAATAACCTCCCATTTCTGGCGCGTAGAATATCACCGTGCAGAAGAGAATCAAAAACACCGTCACACCGACAATATCTTTAACGGTATAATAAGGATGAAAGGGAATACCATCTAAAGGAATGCCTGTTTTTGGATCCTTGTTCTTCTTGATTTCAATACCATCAGGATTATTAGAACCCACTTCGTGTAAGGCGATGATATGTACAGCCGCTAAAGCGAGTAAAAGTATAGGCACTAAAACCACATGATAAACAAAGAAACGGTTTAAAGTCGCGTCTCCAATCACATAATCACCGCGAATCCACACCGCTAAGTCTTCACCAACATAAGGAATCGCACCAAATAGTGAAATAATCACCTGCGCTCCCCAAAAAGACATTTGTCCCCACGGTAACAAATAGCCTAAAAAGGACTCTGCCATCAAACACGCATAAATGAACATCCCGATAATCCATAAGAGTTCACGCGGCTTTTTATAAGAGCCGTACAACAAGGCTCTGAACATGTGCAGATAGATGACAATAAAAAAGAACGATGCCCCAGTTGAGTGCATATAGCGAATCAACCAGCCATAATCAATATCACGCATGATGTGTTCAACAGAAGCAAATGCCATTGTTGCATCAGGCTTGTAATTCACGGCGAGAAAAATACCCGTGAAAATTTGCAATACCAGCAATACCAGCGCTAACGAACCGAAGTAATACCACATATTAAAATTCTTCGGTGCATAATATTGCGCAAGATGTTCATTCCACATCTTGGTTAAGGGAAAACGGGTATCCACCCATTCCAAACTAGCCGTTAGTATTTTGTCCATTAAGCGACTCCTTTTGAACTATCAGCACCGACTAATATGCGGGTATTGCTAAGGTAGATATAAGGGGGGACAACCAGATTAGTTGGAGCGGGTACACCTTTATATACTCGCCCTGCTAAATCAAATTTGGAACCATGACAGGGACAGAAAAAACCACCTTTCCAATCATCATCAATATCATTCCCCGCAGCCGCACCTTTTTTGATGTATGTGGGTGAACACCCTAAATGTGTACAAATGCCTATTACCACCAAATACTCTGGCTTAATCGCACGCGCAGGATTTTTGGCATAATCGGGTTGCTGGCTTGTGACTTCTGAATCTGGATCACTCAACTTGCTATTCAAAGAGGGCAAATCAGCCAGACTGTTTTCCGTGCGCCTGACGATCCAAACAGGTTTTCCGCGCCATTCGACAATCAATAATTGACCCATTTCCATCTTACTAATATCGATTTCAACTGGGGCACCAGCGGCTTGAGTTTTGGCACTTGGTCGCAAAGACATGACAAAGGGCACAGCCGCAAAGCCTGCCCCTACTGCGCCAACACCCGCTGTTGCTGCGACTAAAAAACGGCGTTTACTTTTATCTTGAATTTCCGCCGTATTTTTAGTTCCAGCTACGTTTGCTGTACTACTCATCTGGTTTATGTTCTCCTTTTATTTTTAGAAAATACCAAAAAACACTGGCTTATGACTGACGCTCTCAATATCATAAGTTATTTATTTACCATAAATGAGTACAACGGATTTTAGAAATAAACGGATTTTAAAAACGTTCACATTAACGCGATGAATTGATTATATTTAATCCGTTTTATTCTCAAATCCATTCGAGGCTAAAGTTTTTTGAAGAAAAACTTTAGCCTCGAATGTACTCAGTGCGTCAGCCAGTTCGCATCAAGCAAAATTATTTCATAAGATAAATCGCTTACTTTCGAGAAACAAAATTGCACAGAGCTTTAAAGGTATAATTTTCCATCAAGGGTTAAATTAAAATTTAAGATGACAATTTTAAAATTATAATTTGAAAGACTAAATTACTTTACCATAAGAAAAAGCGAAATTTCAGACTAATGACTTTATGCGGAAAAATAACGATAAATTATATTATAAATCAGTCAGTTATAGAAAAATAACCGCCAAGAAATATGATAAGATAAATCAATTTAATCTTAAACTTGCATACTTATATCTAAAAAGAGTATTATTATAACTGATTTTTTATATTTTGAAGTATTTTAGTTTTTTAAGTCGTTCAATTTCATTTTGAACTCCAAAAATTGAGGCGAAAAAACTTGACAAAATTTGTGATCAGGTAGTGCCTCATAAGTACATTCGAGGCAAAAGTTTTTCTTCAAAAAACTTTTGCCTCGAATGGATTTTAGAAATAACAATAAGTACAACGGGTTTTAGAATTTCAGCCTAAAGTTTTTTGAAGAAAAACTTTAGGCTGAAAAACGGATTAAATCAGAGGAGAACTTAGAGTAATCAAGTGACGAGGTTTTAGTTTTTTCTTCAAAAAAACTAAAACCTCGTCTCCGAAACTTTCACCTTGAATCAATCCGTTTTATTCCCTAATCAGTTGTACTTATCTGAGTAATTACAAAAACAACACAGATAATTTTACAATATCCAATGCGTAAAAAGAAAAAAACCGCCGCCCAAAACTGTTCTGTTGAAACATTACAAACAAAAGCAACCGACTTATTAGCAAAAGGTCGTCACAAAGAAGCCATAGATGCCTATAAACAACTACTTAAAAAAGAACAACGTGATGAATGGCAAGCGGCATTGGCAAAAGCCTATCTATTACGCGCTCAGGCTTTGGCAAATAAGGATATGTACAAAGAAGCGGCGGTATTGTGGGAAAACAGGGCAAATTTATGCACAGATTTCGAGACTAAAATATTTCCTCAAACCACTTTAGACTCAAAAGCACTTCTTGAGCAATATATCTATTGGCTCATCAAAGCAGGTCGCCATATCAAGGCTGTTCACTTGTTGACTGATCAAGCAGAGCATCTGCCAGAGAAGGTGACATGGCCGTTGTGGACACATATTGGCGCGTTACTACTGGCGGGGGAAATTCAAGATTTAACAGATGTTCTTCCTGATGATGCGATTTTACTTAAACATTATGCGATCATTGAAGCGGCACTTGAAGCCTATTATCGGGGCTATCTTGCAATAATTGAAGAAAATCTTAAACAAATTCCATTTCGATCACCTTATAGAGATTTTCGCCCAATTTTAAAGGCGTTGCTTATTTTTCACTCTGATCCAAATGGGGCTAATCAGTTATTGAAAAAGGTGCCTACGGACTCACCATACAACAATTTCGCAAAATTGATACAATTAGCAGGAGAAACTGAAGATAAAGAAATCTTGTTGGAGGGACTTTCTAAAGGAAATCGTTATGAACAGGCATTTATAGCACAGCTAAAAGGGTGGGATAAAGGGCGGATGAAAGTCATCTCTATGTTGCAAACTGCTGCTAAACGAGACAGCCATAAAGCACTTATGGAAGTTGTGATTACTCATCATCAAACTTTTGGTGAAAACTATAGCCGCCAATTTTGTATGGCTTTATTGCCCAGTTATCCAGCAGGTATTAGAATCTACGAAAGGACTTATGAATCATTATCAGCCTTTGAAAAAAATCGTGTGGCTGCCCTGAATAATGAACAAAAGGGACAATTATCTTCTACAGCAGAAAGAAATTGGCGTTTCTGTGTCGAAAATCTCAAAAAACAGGCGCAAGAAGAAAACACGGATATAAAAATTGCTTTAATTTTGCGTCATATTGTTGAACTCATTGAAAAACGGGGTGAAACGTTTGATAATTTTAAAATACCAAACGATCTGGCAGAAAGTTTAGCTTATGATCCAAATGATAAATCCACTTATCTTAAATTAACTCAATGGTATCTGCACCAAAACGATCAAAAGAATTATCAAAAATGGATCGATGCCGCCGTCAAACAATTTCCCAAAAACGGTGAGATATTATTTTTAGCAATGGAAGCGGCAACCCGTAAAAAAGCCTTTAAAAAGGCTGTGGGATTTGCTAAAAAATTGCTAAAAGTCGATCCAATTAACGTTAAGGCGCGGCAAATTGCACAATTTTCACATATCTCCCATGCGCGTAAATTAATCAAATCTGGCAAGTATTCTAATGCCCGTCTGGAATTAGAGCAAGCCGCCCATTTTGAAAAAAGCAGTCAACGTAGTGGGCTTGTTCAAATTAATCAAGGTTTATTAGAATTACAAGCGGCAGGCATTGTCAAACCTAAAACGAGAACTCGACGGGTTCAAGGGCAAACACGCTTATTAAAGTCACCACAACCAAAAATCATTAAATTACTCAAAGAAGGGGTGCAACTAGCAGGTGGCGTTCTTCTTGGACAATTTAAGGTGATTGTAGAAAGCAAAAGTCAAGCCCTTAATCCCGCCGATATTTTGCCTTTAATATTCCCGCAGAATAAACGTACTCCTTTACCTACTCGAAAAGAACTGCTCGAATGGATCAATTTGATCAATGTCTATACTAAAGAGGGAGTAACTTTCCTAAAGGAAGCAGTGCATCAAGTCAAAGAGCCACTTCAAAAGGCTTTGAAACTTGACTTTTCTCAGGAAGAAATGCTCAGTTTATGTCAATGCCTAAAAAATGTGAAGCATTACATGTTGTTGAAACAATTTGCGGATAATGCCATAAAGCATTCGCCTAAACACCCTGCATTTTCTTATTACCAGATTTATGCTAAAGTGAGAGGCAATGTCTATCAGCTTTCTATACCAGATGCAGAACGCCTCAAAGATGCGGTAGAAAATGCAGAAAAGCAGGGCGATAAACGCACCTCAACAATGATTATCAGTTTTTTGAATCAAATAGAAAAACCGCCTTTTTTTAATTTTTTGGATGGAGATTTGGACGAGATTGACGATTTAGAAGACATGCTTCCACCGCCTGATGAAGTATTGAGAACGTTTATTGAACGCTTTGAAGAAATGGGAATCGATCTGTCAGAACTTGATGATATGCCCTTCCCGAAACCACCCAGTAGGAAACGGAAAAAACGATGAAAACGCCTTTTGATATTCTTGGTGTTAATGAAGATGCAAACGATGAGGCGATTAAAAAAGCCTATCTACAAAAAGTGCGGCAATATCCACCTGAACGAGCACCTGAACAGTTCAAGCGAATTCGCGCTGCTTTTGAGGCGATCCAAAGTCTTCACCAACGTTTGAAATATCAATTGTTTCACCATGAAGCGCCTAGTATCAGTGCCTTGTTAGAGCATGGGTTAGAAATGGGGAAACCGCAACGTATGACGGAGAATGTGTTGACTCAGGCTTTGGCTGCGAGCTTAAATCAGTAGTAGTAGGGTGGGCAACGTTGTTGCCCATCATCTAAAGTAGTCGTTCTGGAGTCCAACGCTTCAGCTTTGGCGACTTAATAGCACGGAACCAAAGCTAAAGCGTTGGACTCCTATTAACGCCCAAAGCAAAAGCGTTGGACGGAAAAATCACTACTTTTTAATGGAACAATATACTGATAATTGATAATTGACGATCTGTTCAACTCGGACATTTTTCTTGATGAATAAGGTTGAATCGACTCTAAAGTTGAACAGAACGTGATAACTGATAACTGATAACTGAATGGATCAATCCACCAAAGAAAAACTGATAGAGCAATTCCGTGAATACCTAGAAACTGAGCAAATCAACGAAGAAGAATCCCAACAAACTGATTTATTTTCCTTGTTCACTGAATTGGCTGCACTACGTAATGAAATCAAGCTAGAATCGCGTCAAGTGAAAAATGCTTTAGACATGTTTAAGACGACTTTCGATACAGTACAATCCAGCCAAGAGCAATTAGGTAAAGAGTTAGAGCATTGTCGCAGTGAACAACGCACTAAAATCCGCGATGTCACGCGCTCCCTACTCTTAGCCTTTTTAGAAGTTTATGATCGCCTTGAGGCAGGTATGGCTTCTCTTAAAAACTATACCCCCTCTTCATGGAGATTCTTTTGTCAACAGGAAATTCGTCTTATTCAGAGTTTGCAAGAAGGACAGGCAATGACGCTACGGCGGATCGAGCAATTATTAGCTCGTTATCGAGTGCGTCATTTAGAAGTGCTTAATAAACAACTTAATCCACACAATATGCGAGCAATTGAGGTTGATTCCAAACCTAAAATCGGAAACGGGATAGTAACGGGTGAATTACGTAAAGGCTTTATGTGGGATAATGAAGTACTTCGTCCTGCTGAAGTTAAAGTTAATAAAAAATAGTAACAGTCAAAATTGGAAAAGGTTTGGAAAAGGTAATGAGTAACATAATCGTTGGCATTGACTTGGGTACAACAAACTCAGAAATTGCTATTGTAAAAGATAATAAGGTGATTATCATTGAGGATGCGGGGCATAAAATCCTGCCATCCTTTGTGGGCATTGGCGAAAATAATGAGATTTTGGTCGGTGAACCTGCCAAAAACCAATATGTGTTATATCCTGAACGCACCGTCAAGTCCATAAAACGCCGGATGGGTGAAGAAGTCAAGGTGGAAATGGCTGAACAAACCTACACTCCACAAGAAATCTCCGCCATTATCTTAAAGCGTCTGAAAGGCATTGCTGAAGCTTATTTGAATGAGCCTGTACATAAGGCGGTTATCACAGTGCCAGCCTATTTTTCAGACGCGCAGCGTCAGGCAACACGCGAAGCGGGCGAAATTGCCGGGCTAGAAGTTGTCAGAATGATCAACGAACCGACTGCGGCGGCACTTTCTTATGAGGCTGAACAAAAAGCGCACAAACGCATTTTAGTCTATGACTTGGGCGGCGGCACTTTTGATGTCTCAGTCGTCAACATTGAGGATAATGTCGTCGAAGTCGTTGCGAGTCATGGTAATAATAAATTAGGTGGGGACGACTTCGACCAGAAAATCATTAATCACATCGTTGAACATCTCAAAGAAAAATCAGGGGTGGAGGTCCAACGTAAAACAATTGCGCGGATTAATAGGGCGGCTGAAATCGCAAAACGGACTTTGTCTGATCAACCTTTCGTGACTATTGAAGAAGAATACATTGGCGAACATGAAGGTACACCTATTCATCTCTCCCTTGAACTCTCCAGAGATGATTATGAAGAAATGATCGCGGAGTATATTGATGAGACATTGGAAGCGATACACATCGCCCTCAATGGTGCAAACTTGACCGCATCTGACATTGATGAAGTTCTACTGGTTGGCGGCAGTACACGCACACCACTGGTGAGCCAACGCTTAAAAGAAGAATTTCGTAAACAACCGCGTATTGAGGTCGATCCTGACTTATGCGTTGCAGCGGGTGCCGCTATTCAGGCGGCGATGATTGCCGGGATTGATATCACCGCTTCAGCAGTATTAGTGGATATCACGCCCTATACTTATGGTACCAGTGCTCTCGGTGAACTCAATGGGGAAATGTATCCTTATATGTATGTCCCCATTATTCACAAAAACAGTTCTTTGCCCCTGTCCAAAACAGATGTGTTCTACACCGTGATGGACAATCAAGAAGCAGTGGAAGTGCGGATATTTCAGGGGGAAGATAACGATGCCCTCAACAATATCCAAATTGGTGAGTTTATGGTAGAAGGCTTAACTCAAGCTCCCCAGGGCAACCCCATTCTCCTCTCATTGGAATTAGACTTAAATGGTATCCTACATATATCTGCGAAGGAAAAAAATACCGGTTTAGAAAAGTCTATCGTCATCGACAATGCCATTTCACGGTTTGAAGAAGCGGAAATGGCAGAAGCTAAGGAACGCATTAAGGAAATATTTGGTGAAAGCGGTGAGGGTGCTGTCGTTGTTGAGCAGGATACAGATAATCATCTTGTACAAGCCCGTGCCTTAATCGAAAAGGGAGAACGTATGTTAGAGAATGCTTCTTCAGAAGATCGGGAAGATATCGTCAATGTGATTGAAACAATCAACGATGCCATTAGCAACAAAGATTTTGCTGCCCTAAAAGAACCGATGGAACAACTATCTGATATTCTTTACTATCTGGAGTCGTGATGGAACGTTGTCCTATATGCAAGGCACGTCTCAAAGCAGACACGCCTACCTGCCCCCGTTGCAACACTGATCTATCGCAGCTCCTGTGCATTGAACGCCAGGCCAAAAATTTTTTTTATCAATCTATGATGCAACTGGGAGCGGGACACTTAGGTGATGCCGTTTTTGCGGTAGAACAGTCTCTTAAATTAAAACGTGATCCCCTGTCATTGGCATTGCAGGGGTTTATACGTTACAATAATGAAGAAAAGTGATTTATCTGCTTGGAATCAAACCTCAGAGGTTTTCAAAACCTCTGAGGTTTTTAAGTCAGTGATTTATCTGCTTGGAATCAAACCTCTGAGGTTTTTAAGTCAGTGATTTTTTTGGAGTCCAAAGCTTCAGCTTTGGGAAATGAAAAAACGAGAACATCAACTATCATATTCAATTTTGAAGGAAAAACTAATGCAACTTATACGATGTTTATTATCTCGCGGTATAATCATTTTTTCTGGTTTTTTATTGGTATATGGACACATTGCGTGTGCTGATCTGGAAGATGATATGACAGAGGATAAAATGGCGAAGCTAATTTCGACTGTATCGAATGGAAATAGCACGTTTGCGTTTGAACTCTATACACAACTGAAAGCGAACAACAGCGGTAATCTGTTTTTTTCCCCCTACAGTCTCTCAATTGCATTGGCAATGACTTATGCTGGTGCAAAAGGAGAAACCGCAACACAAATGGCTAAAATCTTACATTTTCCTAAAGAGCAAGTCCACACTGCTTTTCATCTTCTACAAGGGCAAGTGAAAGCTGTCCATGAAAAGAATAACAACATTGAATTACGCACAGCCAATGCCCTTTGGGGACAGAAAGCGTATCCCTTTCTTGAGAGTTTTCAAGAAACTATCAAGAAGAATTATGAAGCACAAGTGAAAGAAGTTGACTTCAGCAGAGACTACAAAAGAATCCATCAGGAGATCAACGCTTATGTTGAAACTCAGACCAACAATAAAATAAAGGATTTGATAAAACCGGGCATCATCAAGTCACTTACCCGTTTTGTGCTGGTGAACGCCATTTATTTTAAAGGTAACTGGGCCACTCCGTTTGATAAGAAAAAGACTGAAAAATCACCGTTTTGGCTCACATCCCATAACAGTGTTGAAGTGCCAATGATGAATCAGAAGAGCCATTTTAACTATATTGAGAACGACAGTATCCAACTGCTCGAACTTCCTTATGCCGTTCAGGAAACAAAGCATTTTGGATTCTCGGACGATAAGCTCTCCATGATCATCCTTCTACCAAAAGCACAGAACGGGCTCGCCAAACTAGAACGTTTACTCACTGTGGAAAACCTGGAGAGATGGTTGGCTCATTCGTATTGGCGGAAGGTTAAGGTATTTTTGCCGAAATTCAAGATAAACACGGGATTTGAATTATCCAAAACACTGACTTCAATGGGAATGCCTGATGCTTTTAACGAAAAAGCGAATTTTTCAGGTATGAATAATACCAAAGAATTGTACCTAACCTCAGTCATCCACAAAGCATTTGTTGATGTCAGTGAAAAAGGAACAGAAGCGGCTGCAGCAACGGCGGTGATGGGAATGACTAGAGGTATGTCACCACCTCCACCCACATTCCGTGCTGATCATCCTTTTATTTTCCTGATTCGTCATAATTCATCAGGCAGCATTTTGTTTATGGGACGGGTTGTGAATCCGACTCAATAAGGAACGTGCATGAAATTCCACAATATTGAATAATACCTGACAGGTTTCCAAAACCTGTCAGGTTTAGTAATGAGACTTTAATAACTTCCAAATTAAGCCAAACCTGACAGGTTTAGTTTTGTGTTTTATTAAATTTTCATTCCTTAGTTTGTCATATTTGACCGTTTTTTGAAAATTATTGACCTGAAATTTAAAAGGATAAAAACATGGAAACCTTTACTGCTATCGAAACACGTCGTGCTATCAAGCATTATGATCCTGAACATCGGATGACAAAAGATGAAATCAACAAATTGATGTCATTAGCAATGCTCTCCCCCACAGCATTCAACATTCAAAACTGGCGGTTTGTACTGGCACAGGAGCCAGAACTCAGAAAGAAAATTCGAGCGACTGCATGGGATCAAGCCCAGGTGACAGACGCTTCTTTACTGGTTATTCTCTGTGCTGATCTCAAAGCATGGGAGAAGCAACCTGTCCGTTATTGGAAAAATGCCCCGAAAGAAGCACAAGATTTTATTCTCCCAGCACTTGATCAATACTATCGAGGGCGGGAACAGGTACAACGTGACGAAGCCATGCGTTCCTGCGGCATTGCGGCTCAAACGCTAATGTTATCAGCTAAATCAATGGGTTATGATTCTTGCCCTATGGACGGTTTTGATTTTGACGCAGTGGGCAAACTGATAAACTTGCCAGAAGATCATCTGATTACCATGTTCGTTGTTATTGGCAAGGTTATCAAGGAAAGTTCGCCGCGTGGTGGTCAGTTACAGATGGAAGAGGTCGTGATCACTAACCATTTTTAGGTATGACGTCTTTCAGAATTGTAGGGGCGAATCCTGCGTGTTCGCCCTCTTTCAGGATTGTAGGGGCGAATCCTGCGTGTTCGCCCTCGTTTTCATCCATGAGTTTTGCAAGAGCCTCTTGAGTAAAAATTTTCATCCACTATCAATCAGAAAACAGGTAAAAAAATTAATGTTAATGGAAGGAATCGTCGTTAAATTTGACAAGAAACGCGGATTTGGTTTTATCAGATCGAAAACGCTTTCCGAAGACACTTTTGTGCATATTCAAAATGTTCGTGATAAACAAGTTTTATCTGTTGGTCAACAGGTTTCGTTTAATACAAAACAAACCGATAAAGGATTATCCGCTCTTGATGTCATTCCAGGTAAAAAACAAACTTCGAGGCTAAAGTTTTTTAAAGAAAAAACTTTAGCCTCGAACCCATTTTGGTTATATGGAATTGCTGCTTTCATTGTGACAATAGCAATAACAATTTTCCTCTTCTTCCAGATGGGCTGGAATATCATCGTGGCTTATATTGTCTCAGTCAATTTATCCACATTATTGTTCTACGGTTATGACAAAATGATTGCCGGTCGTTCACTATTGAGAGTACCTGAATGGATATTACATAGCCTTTCAATTTGTGGTGGTTCTCCGGCTGGACTGATTGCTCAAAAATTGTTTCGCCACAAAACGATTAAAGCTTCATTTCAGTGGGTTTATTGGAGTATTGTCGTCGTGCAAGCCGTTATTCTTATTTGGTTAACCGTAAAATGAATAGAAATCCACCAGAAGGCGAGCTTAAAATGTGAATTTTTCGTTATACGACTTTGGAGGAACAGTATGATTCAACATGGGTTGGCAAAAGTAGGTGGTACTAAAGTGCTTGGAAGTGCTGCTTTTTTACCGAGTTTTGCCATTTTTATAGTGGGAGGAATAATTGCATGGCAACTTTGGGAAAACAGAAAATATGCTTATGAAATGCAAAAAATTTCCGATTCCAAACATAAAGAGACACTTACAACTCTTAAAAATAAACTTGACGGTTTAACGGATGAAAAGCACGAACTTTCATTTAAAATAAATCGGCTTCAAGAAAACCTTTCGGAACTTGAAAAAATGAAATTTAGGGTTCACACAAAAGACACACCTCTGAGTACTTTTATTAATGAAGCGTCTGAGTCCACAAAAGAATCCCCTAAATTGGCTATGTTTAAACGGATCATTGAAGATAATGTTGAATTGAGAAGGGTGATTTAGTTTTATTCTTCAAACCATTTGTGCATTGGCATAAATTGTGCTTTAATAACATTCAAATGAAACTGAGTTTCAAATAAAACTGAGTTTCTAAAGATGCGAATTAAGGGTTCAGAAACTGGCTTAAAATCAATTTGAGAGGTTCTTGCAAAACTCTGAACACACGATGTCTAAGAAATCCGATTTTTGAAAAAAATCGGATTTCTTAGCTCAACGCACGAGTTTTACGCGATTTTTGAAAAAAATCGAATCGAGGCTAAAGTTTTTTCTTCAAAAAAACTTTAGCCTCGATTTCTAAATCTAAACTCGAAAAAGCGAGTTTTGCAAGAGGCTCTTATTATCATTTTATTTAATTGTTAAGGAACTATAATGGCGAATATTTTTTACGTTGGAATTGATTTAGGTACAAGTCGATCTTCCATTGCAACATCAACTGGTAAGCGCATATCAACGGTCACCTGCATTGGATATCCCAAAGATGTGATTTCCAGAAAAAGAGTAGGTAAAGATTACCTTCTTGGAGAGGAAGCTTTAGAAAATCGGTTATCTCTGGATATGAACTGGCCACTTGCTGATGGGGTTATTCGTGAAGATGAGAAATCTATTGAAGCAACAAGGCTTATTTTTAAACATATTATTGCACAGGCCATTTCTGAAAAACAGGAATCAGATAAAATTTACGTCGCAATTGGTGTTCCTGCCCAAGCAAGCATTAATAATAAGAAAGCGATCATAGAGGCTGCAACAGGCTTTGTTGATAAACTGCTTATTGTCAGTGAAGCTTTTACTGTTGCCTATTCCATTGATAGGTTCGACGAATGCCTTATTGTAGATATTGGTGCGGGTACGACTGATTTATGTCGGATGCATGGTTCAATTCCTGAAGACGACGACCAAATAACGCTTAATATCGCGGGAAATTTTCTTGATAGCGAACTGACAAAAGCCATTCTCGAAAAATTTCCTGATGTCCAGATTAGCCCGCAGATTATAAAGCGTATCAAGGAAAAATACGGTTACGTTTCTGATGTTTCTGAACCCGTCAAAGTCACCTTGAATAAGCGAGGCATTCCGGCTGAGTATGACATCACAGATATTCTCAGGGAATGTTGTTTGAAACTGACCAATCCAATCAGTAAAGCAATACAGGATATGGTAGGTACATTTGATCCCGATTTCCAGGAAAAACTTCGTAATAACATTATTCTTGCTGGTGGTGGTTCTCGACTCAAAGGAATAGACCTCGCCGTCGAAAAAAGTCTCCTCGAATATGGTGGGGGAGACGCTGATTGTGTGCATGATGCTGAATACTGCGGAAGTGTGGGTGCGTTAAAGATGTGCATAGAAATGCCGGAAGAATATTGGGAGAAGATATAGTAGTCCATTATTTATATAGTGTCCATCCGGAAACGGCTTTAAAAATCCCAAAGCTGAAGATTTGGACTCCAAGATGCCCGTTTTTTTGAGTCCAAACCTTTAGATTTGGAAGTATTTTTGGAGTCCATTCGAGGTTTGAGTTTTTTGAAGAAAAACTCAAACCTCGAATCCT
>JAOZSV010000053.1 GCA_029939505.1 Thiotrichaceae bacterium
TTTATAACACATGAAATTTTCAAAGATACCTTTTCATTTGCGAATGACTATAAGAACAAGAGAATTCACCAATTAAAGTTTGGCTTGATCCCAAAAAGCCAATTACTGAAGAGCAAGTTGCTAAAGCCGCTTCAAAACTCAAACTTACACAAAAAGAAGTGCGGCAACGTTATGAGGATTTGGCACGGGAGTTTAACTTGACGTTAGCGTGGCAATCTCAATAAAGTCACTGACCCGTTTTAAAAATGGGTCACTTGATGATCAAATTTTAACCCCAATAATAACTACAAGGATTTGATATAAACAGGGATAAGTCAAATTGCACCACCGCTATACGGTTTATCCTTGCTTATATCCAATCCTTGTAGTTAGGCCGTTAAAAAAACTGGCGGCCTGATCGAGTGTCAGGTTTAATTCCAATAAACGAGAACCAAAAAATGGCAGAAGACAATTCTAGTCCTCTGTACAGGACAAGGTGTGTATTTATAACTCATTGATTTGGTATGTAAAAATATTTATATGATAAGAAACGTGCATCATTTAAAAGACTTTAAAACCAGACCTGGCAGGTCAAGGGCAGCGACCAAACTTGATTTTGACCTGCCAGGTCTGGTTTTGACTTTGACTTAGTGATTTCATCCATTCCTAACATTAATGACTTATAAAAAATGGTCCTGTACAAAGATTCTAGTCACCATAATAAACTAAAGTATTTTTAAATTTTTAAAAAACACGTTAATTATCAATACGTTAAGCAAAATATTTTCGCCTGTTTAAATGCAACTTAATGATTTTTAAAGTTTTTTTGATAAAAATCACCGAGTTGATGAATTTCAAAAAGTGGATTTCTCTTGAAAGTCATTCCTTTTCGGAATCTGGATACGCGGAATTGGCGAAATTAAAATAATAAATAGCTATTATTTCAATAACTTACATAATAAATGCTTAAACGATTTTTATCTAACTTATTGATAATATTAAATATCTGAAGTAATTCCAAGATACTTTAGTAATAAAAAATGAAACTCAGTCGTATCACAATTGAAAATTTTCGCGCCGTTAAGAAATTAGAATTACCACTTGATCCACAATTAACCGTCTTAGTAGGCGACAACGCGGCGGGTAAAACGACCATTCTTGATGCTATTGCAGTGGGTTTAGGCGCAGTGCTGACACATTTACCAGAAATCAGTGGTATAGACTTTCGCTCAAATGATCTGCGTCAAGAATTAGCAACCTTGGATGGCGGTTTTAAGCTGGATTACTCCATCTTAGATGGTATGAATACAGCACCTTATATGCGGATCACGCTTGAAAGTGTGGATGGTGTGAATTGGGATCGAACTAAAAAACGTGACAAAACTAAAAGGACTAAAGAAGAAATCCCACCGGATAAGAAGCTTGGTCAACTGCATCATTTTTTGGATAAAATCATAAATGACGTTCAGGATGGTAAACCCTCAGATTTGCCCGTCATAGCCTACTATGATACCGGGCGTGCGCCGCGTTCGTGGGTGTCTGTTTCTCAACAACGCCACCTTAAAAAATCATTTAATCGCTTTAAAGCCTTAAAAAATGCACTGACCAATAACCTGCGTTCTGAAGCGATAGCGATGATAGATTGGTTTGCTTTGCAAGAGGACTTGGAACGTAGAGCAAAAGAACGCCTACCTTCCTATCGTTCTACCGTACTGGAAACGATTCGTCAAGCACTTCGTAGAATCCTTCCCGGTTGTTCTCATTTGCACACCGAAATGGATGCGGTGAATTTGTCAATCCGCTTTTTGATAACATTTAAAAATGAAGGCGGGGAGGAAATTTTGTCACTTGATCAATTAAGTGATGGTTATCGCATGATGCTCAGTGATGAACTTAGCGAGACGCATGTTGCAAGCCAACCCCCATAAGAAAAATGCCATTGAATCAGAAGCCATTGTTTTGATTGATGAAGTTGATTTGCATTTACATCCTAAGTGGCAACAGCGTCTGTTGATTGATCTCATGGCAATATTTCCCAACACACAATTTATCGTGACGACACATAGTCCGCAGGTACTCACAACGATCAAGCCTGAGCATATTATTTTGTTAGAACATGAAAAAGAGGTGATTGCAGAACAGGTGACTTCTTCTTATGGTGCGGAAAGTGGGCGTTTATTAAGTGAGATTATGGATGTAGATGAACGTCCGCCGGCAGACGTGAATGAATTTACTTGCCTGCTTGAACAATACTATCACCTTATTGAACGCAATCAAGGTGAAAGCAAGGCTGCTTTAAAAATACGTTCAAGACTGAATGAACTGTCTATTGATGATCCAGATTTAATCACAGCGGATATGGAAATTGAACGGCGGCGCGAAGCATGAAAAAAGTAAAAAAATTGAATGTGGCACCAACGAGCTTACAGCGTTTTTTACAATATTTTCCCCAGACAAGCCGCCATATAAGCGATTGGGCGGCATTCAGAAATGAGAACGGCGGCAAGACTTTTCGTGAACTGATTAATAAGCTAACTCACATTCAACATGGACTATGTGCTTATTGTGAGATAAATCTCGTTAAAATGGTTGAAGAACAAGCTATCACTGATCGCGAAATAGAACATTTTCACCCCAAATCGGATATTCCTCATCAAAGCGATTGGATGTTTGAAATCACTTTTCGAGGATAAAGTTTTTTTGCAAAAAAACTTTATCCTCGAAATCTATTTGCGGCTTGTAAGGGCGGTTCTGAAACGAATCGGTTTGGTGAAAAAGCGCGTGAGGGCTACAAAGATACCGCCCGTTGCTTGCCACCCATCAAAAAAAATCTCAGTTGTGGGGGCACAAAATAAAATCTTAGATGAACAAATCCTTAAAGCAAGCGAATTACCTATTTCACCCCCTTTATTTTTAGTTTCAATTCTCAATGGTGCGATAAGTGTTGATGAGAATGCTTGTCATCAAGTGGGGATTGAACCCGAAAAGGCGAAAGCGACGATAAAAGAGTTAAACCTTAACTGTAAACGTTTATGCCAAGTGCGAAAGCGTATTTTAAAAAAGCTTGATGCTGATTACCAGAAGCAACGCGCCAGTCTCGGAAATCCCACTTTCACACAGATTGACGCTTTACTCAATCAAATGACCGCGTAATCTCTCGCCATTAAAGCAGATGGCAGCCTCCCAGCTTTTTTCACGACCATTCGCGCATTTTTCGGTTCAAGGGCTGAGACATTTCTTGCTTAACTTAACAGTGGCCATCTCAATAAAATGGAGTACAGCAAATGGGTGGGTAAACGAATATTCGATTGATTTTAATTCGTTTATCTTCGTTATGGACATTCTGCGATACTGTCGTTGGGAATAAATAGGGGACAGACCACATTTTATGCTAAAGACATTAGAAAATAGAGATAAACACCCAAAAAAATATCTGGATTATCTTTGTTGCCCAGAAATAGATAAAAAAATGGCTAGAAAACACCGCTATAGAGAAACGAAGGGTGGCGTGGAGGCACTCAAAATACTGGATTGGAATACAGTACTTTCAAGCAAGCAAAATTATGTCAAGTTCTTAAGGACTTGGAACAAAATAACTTGAACAAAATCGGTCGAGTGTATACCTTGTAACGCTTCGCATCTATTTTTAGAGAAGCCTTCTTACAGGAGTTGTTTGATGCATAAGAACACGATTCACGAAAGATTCATGAGGATTGCACCCCATTTAGATGAACAAGCGAAACGGCTCTGGTGTGCGAATGAAGCCCTTGCATTAGAAAGAGGCGGCGTGACGTATGTCGCACAGGCCACGGGAGTGTCTCGCACCACAATTACTACGGGAATCATGGAACTAACCGGAGAAAAAGCACTACCAGAGAGCGGTATTCGGAAAACCGGCGGGGGACGCAAAACAATTCATGATACCCGCCTGAAAGAGGATTTGGAAGCCCTGGTTGAACCATTTATTCGTGGCGATCCCGAATCCCCCTTGCGATGGGTCGGTAAAAGCACACGCCGGTTGTCGAATGAACTCAACCAGCAAGGCCATACCACCAGTCATTGTTTAGTCGGCCGATTGCTGAAAGAGTTGAAGTACAGCCTTCAGGCCAATCACAAAACCATTGAAGGAGCGAAAGAACATCTGGACCGTGACGCGCAATTTCGCTATATTTTCAAAAAGACCGTACAGTTTCAACAGCAAGGGCAACCCGTTATCTCAGTCCGTTGATTGTCATCCGTTTTGAGAATATCAAGTTGATGAGTCTGACTATGCACTTGCTGAATTGGCATTCCACCATTGAGATGAATTTGAATCGCTACTCGTTCTGCATCAATGGTTTTGGGAATATTTAAGCCTTTGACCGGCGGATAAGTCGGCAATGCTTCAAGTTCCCATTGACCGATTTGGGTAGTTTGTTGTGGTTCCTTGTCATCAGACTCTGGAGCAATACCCGCATGAGGTTGAAAACGCGGACCCACCACCAACGGAATGACCACTTCATAAGCACCATCTACTTTGAGTAAAGTTTGCACATAATGCAATGTCACCTTAATCGGTAATTCGGGCATGAGGTTGGCAATGTCCTGGGTAAACATATTAGGGCTGTGTTGTTTTAACAAGGCCGCACTTTTACCTTCTCGTTTCGCTTGATCAAAGGTAGCTTGGGCGGCCTTTTTTTTCTTAATTTGAGCCTGAACCACTTCCTCGCCAACTTCCATGACCATTTTGTAAACCGCGGCCTCTTTATTCAGCGGAAACAAATAAGTCACATTAAGCGGTGTGTTGAGTGGATTGGCAAATGTTTGTTGGACAGTGACACGGGCTAAATCGCCTTGAATATCAACATCAATATCGGTTTTCAACGTTGGAAAGATTAAGGTATCTCCGCTCGAAGTAACCGCTTCTACTCTACCACCGATTTTGTCAATCTCGGCGTGAGCAATGGACATCATGCTAAAACAGATTAGCAAAACTGATTTTTGAACTAGGTTAAACATGATTGTTTCCTTCTATAGTTGTATTTATCTCTCTATAAACTTTAGCCTCGTTCACGAAAAACCTCCGAGGTTTCCAAAACCTCGGAGGTTTGGAGGCCCACGAAAAACCTCCGAGGTTTCCAAAACCTCGGAGGTTTCGCCCCAAACATTGATATATTGAGAGAAATGAATTAAAAAATAGGCAATTCCAACGCCCTTGATACAGCAATATCCCATTCTTCTATCTCTTTGTTCAGCATATCAAAAGGGGCGATTCGTTGTACCATTGTCCAGTTCATATTGCGATTTTGTAACCACTGCCATACCGCTTCAGAAACATAAGGGGTTGTCATGCCATTGTCTGCTACAAACGTTACTCGAATAGACCATTGTTGTCCCTGTGGATCAATACTGTGGTAAATAGCCGTCGGTAAATGCCCATAAATAGATGTCACATAACGTACTTTATGACCAATACCCGATAAACATTCAAGCGGAGTATGTAAATGGCGTAAAGGCGCGGAAGTACTGACTATTAATAAACCATAAGGCCCATAACTTGCCTTTGCAGCACTACCACCATAGCGAGTGAAATAAATTTGTTCATCAGGCGACAAATCGCTATGAATCGCTGAAAAATGACCGATAAAATTGGGTAGTTCTGGCAATTCTATTTTCCTGGCCACATCTATTGGATAAACGGGTAAATTGACAATCAGTATAGCGAGGAGAAGAAAACTGATAGCAATAAAGCGGACTTGCTTAACTAATGGCACAAATTTCTTATTCTCCTTTGATACCGGAAAGTGAGGATAAATTGGTTTTGGCACTTTCATCGCCCACCAAACTACTGGTATGATGCCAATACCTAATGCCGTAAATCCGATAATGTCATGATAAGGTTGCGCCATAACGTCAATGCCACCCAAGTTATCTGCATAAGCCAACCCAATAGCTAATAAAACGATGCGTATCGTATTAACAATAAAAGCAGCAATTAGCGTTATCACAATACCAACACTAGCATAAAGCCAACTCGGACGAGTAATTCTAGCTAACGCACTCAGTAAAATAAATAATAACAATAAACCTCTGGCACCGGAACAAGGTAAATCGACCAATACATCTTTGCCCGCTAATAAAATTCTTACGCCTTCACATTGTACAGGTTCAGCCCCCAAACTTAAAAGTTGACACGCGCCAACTGCCGACATCAATTGTAAACCATAACCAATGGTGTGTTGCATGATGTGTTCTAAGGGCAATGCAAAAGCAAATAATACTGCTAACCAAAACGGCGAAATCGCTCGTTGCCGTTGGTGCAATCTCAATAACAAGCCCAGTGCATATACATCTACTATTAATGCGAGTGCGCCAATGACATTGACATCTAAAATTTGACCCATTAAACGAACTAAGGCTGTTAAACTCAGCAATATTAAGGCGATTTTTGTCGTTGTCAGATGCTGATGTTTTGGTATAGAGTTGGCAATACTCTACAGCAATAATCCACCAACTAATAACGCGACTAAAAATCCATTGGATTGGTAAGCGGGACTAATCCAAGTTTTAATCAGCCATATCAAAGGGTGTAGTGCAAGTAATCCAACACCTATAGCAAATAACCAACGTGGGTTGGATAACATTGAAAATATTTTTGTTTTCATTTTAATTATTGTTTTTATGAGCAAAAGCTTGCCTACCTTACAATTACTATCAGAGTAGAAAGAATCAAATGGGCAGGCTCGATAGATTTTAAAAATTGGGCTAGAAAATTTTAAAAGTTCTATAGTTCTGTACTTTCGCTTTTAATAAAAAAATAAATATCGTATCTGTACTTTCGCTTATTTTTTAATGCATCGTAAATTAAATGGCATAAAATTCAATAAGTTATTTTTTTTCCATTTAAATTCAAAGATTTATAAAAATATATAATAAATTCAGTCGCTTAAAACTTTTGTGTTTCGTTTTTTTGAAAAAAATGATAAAATAAATCAGTTATTCCTAGAATCGTTAAAACGTCAAATCAATAACTTACAAATGACTTTGAGTCAAAAAAAATAAGCGAAAGTACAGTGCTAAAGCAGGTTCAGCTAAATGATTTAATTAGTCTGCTTTAGCAGACTATTCGAGGTTTGATTTTCAAAAAACGAAAACCTCGAATGCTTTTCGCCTTGAAATTGATTTCAAGGCTAACCGCTGAGTAGTTACAATTGTTAATGGAAAACAAATGAATTTTTTTTCCCGTATTCGTATCAGGCTCATATTAAGTTTCTTTTTAGTCGCTTTTATTCCAGCCTTGATTATTAGTCTTTATGCCATGCAAACGATCACCAATACGTTGCATCAGCAAGTGTTAAATGAGCAGGCGGCTATTGTCGAAACGCTCAATATGAAAATAGAGGCATTTTTTACTTCTATAGAAAATGACCTGGTTTTTCTAAGCCAATCGCAGCCGATGGCTCACTATTTGAATCTGCGTAGCACTTTTCCTTCCAATTCACCTGTCTTAAAAAAAGCGTGTCAAGCCGTAGAACAAGAATTTTTGTCTTTTTCGCGCATTGAGGGCATTTATTATCAAGTGCGTTATTTAGATGAAACAGGGCAGGAGGTTGTACGAATTGATGCAAACGGAGTTAATACACAAGTTGTTGCACAGGCTCAGTTAGAAAATAAAAGCCATTTTTATTATTTTAAAGAAACAATGCAACTCCTTAAAAAAGAAGTCTTTGTTTCATATTTAGAATTGAATAAAGAATATGATCAAATAGAAATTCCCCATCAACCTGTAATACGTTACGCGACTCCTATTTATTATCCTGATAAACGCAGAGCAGGAATTGTGATGACCAATGTTGATGCCAATCAATTTTTGCAATTATTGGGAGAAACCTTATTGGTTGATCAAGATGGCTATTATTTGGCTCACCCAGAGGAGAAAAAGCGGTGGGGCAATGATTTAAATACTGACTATCGTTTGGCTCAAGATTATCCTCATTCTGTGCAAACCATTTTGGAAGAAACGGATGGTGTTGTCAGTGCCGCTAAAGTCACGCTGATTTTTCAGCGTGTTTTAATCCCCGAATCAGGATTTTGGATATTAATTAGAGAAGTGCCTACTGATGAATTATTAAAGAGGATTCACCGATTTTATATCACTATTGACATTCTTCTCATCTTTGCCATACTTTTCGCGCTTATAATTGCTTTGTTGCACAATAAGCAAATTACAATTCCTATTGTGCATCTCACTCAAATCATTAAACAGGTGAGTGCTGGCGATGGAGAAGCCCGTGCCAAGATTGAACAAGTTAGCGAATTGGGTACATTAGGGCATGAGTTAAATACCATGCTGAATACCATTAATGCAAATAGACTGGCATTGCAGCGAACAAAACAAGAGGTTGAAGCGGAAAATCTTGCTAAAAGCAGGTTTCTTGCTGGTATGAGCCATGAACTACGCACACCATTAAATGCCATTATTGGTTACGGCGAAATGTTACAAGAAGATATTGATGCGCTGGGCGATGTTGATCTGAGTAGCGATATTGAGAAAATTTACGCTGCTGGAAAATATTTATTGAATACTATCAATGACATATTGGATATGTCTAAGATTGAAGCGGGTAAAATGGATATTTATAATGAGACATTTTATCTGCCTAATATGCTGGATGATATTGTAGATACTCTTCAACCGCTATTGAAGAATAATAAGGAAATTTTGGCAGTTCATTATGCCGATGAATTAGGAGAAATGTATGCTGATCTTATCAAACTTCGCCAAATTCTATTAAAGTTGTTAAGCAATGCTTCTCAATTTAATAAAGGCAATGGTTCAATTTCTTTAGACGTTTTATGGGAAACAGACGAAGATGAAAATCAGTGGATTATATTCCGCATACAAGATCATGGCGTTGGCTTGGATGATGAACAGAAACAGCGTTTATTTCATCACTTTAAAGAAACGGATATGTCTTCTATCCGCAAGTCTGGTGGTACAGGGTTAGGATTAGTCATTACCTATCTTATGGTTCAGATGATGGGCGGTGAAATCAATGTTGAAAGTGAATTGGGCAAGGGAAGTACATTTACAGTCCGTTTGCCCGCTCTGGTGGAAACTTCCGTTAAAGCGTATTCATTGAACGTGCCGCACTCTGAACCGATTGTGTTAGAAGAGGGCAATCTTGTTTTGGTGATTGATGATGATAAACAGGTGCGCTATGTGCTAGAAAATTACCTGTGCAAACTGGGCTATCAGGTAGAAGTGGCTGATGGTGGTGAAGAGGGGTTAAAGTTGGCGAAGAAGTTACTCCCTGATATTATTACTTTAGATGTGATGATGCATAAAATGGATGGTTGGGAGGTGTTATCTCATTTGAAAGCGGATCCGAATTTAGCGAACATTCCAGTCATTATGCTGTCGATGATTGAGGAAAAGCATATCGGTTATTCATTGGGCGCATCTGATTATTTGATTAAACCAATTACCCGTGAAAAGTTGTTAAAGGTTTTGCAGAAATATCATTTATCTTTTCATGAGTCTGCCCGCCTTATTATGGTTATTGATGATGATGTTGTGAGTCGTGATATGGTTGCACGTATTCTGAGAAAGGCAGGTTGGCGAGTTTGTAAAGTGGGCGATGGGCAGGTGGCTTTAAACACGATACAGAAAAAACAACCCGATTTAATTTTGTTAGATTTACAAATGCACGAAATAGATGCTTTTGAGTTTATTGCCAAATTACAGGAGAATTATGATTCAATTCCTATCGTGGTTTTGACGGCTAAAGATATTACGGCAAAGGATAGGTTGCGTTTGAATAAAGTGGCGGGTATTTTTCAGAAGGGTTCATATCGTCGTGAGGAGTTGCTTGCTCAGATAGACAAGCTAATTGCTTGATTTTATTATCATTTTTTTTCCATTCGAGGCTAAAGTTTTTTCTTAAAAAAAACTTTAGGCGAATTCTTATAAAAAAATACCGGCTTTCAAATCCTATTTTTTTTAGGAAATCACCTTAGCCTCGAAGGAACGAGATATAAAATTTTTTATATTAAAAATTTTTATATTTTCAAGTTTTTCAATTATATCCGAATATGACTTGATAATACCTAATTTTTCAGCACGTTTCAGAAGTATTGAAGTTTTTAAAGTTTTAAATCCTAAGCCTCGAGCTTCCTTTCTTGCTTTTTTATCATCCATTAACAAAAAATCTGCCTGTTTATCAATTGCTAAATTGATAACGCCTTGCTCACCAAAATCTAGTTTTCGTTTAAACAAATAAACTGTTCTAGGTTTAACAATAAAGATATAATTATCAATAGCTTGTAATATATTCTTGGTTTGAATTTCCACATTACTTTGCAAAACTGTTTCCTGAAAAACACTGTTTGGTATATAAATTTGACCAAAAATAGATTCAAGAATGAATAAATGATTAACCCTAGGAATGATCATGAAATAATTTCCCTCTATCTGTAAATGATTTGCCAACCCCGATAGGGGTTGAATGTGAATAGCCACAGGTGGAACCTGTGGTAACTAAAGCAAAAAGACAAAACGGGAAGTTATTTCGTGACCATTCCCTAGCAAGTGCTATTAATGGGCTTGAGTTAGAGATGACGATCATTTTTTCTCACCAAATATTTCATCCAGCCACGCCGCTTCTTGTTGTTCTTCCAACCCAAGTTCCTCACGAGTACCATTAATCAATGAAATTTTACGATTTCCTAAAAAATTCACCATAAAATTTTCATAAGTTACCCCCAAAATTTGCGCCCCTTCACGCAGAGAAATAGAACCTTTTTTGTATTCGCTCGCCACAAAGTCTTCATAAATAACTTGTTTAAGCCATTCTAAAGATGAATAACCGGCGGCAACTGATTCTGGAATTTCCAATGTGATCATTTGCATGATATACTGTTCCTATAAATCTACTCAAAACTATTCATAAGTTTTAGACTTGTCCCTTAATAACTGATGTTTTCTGGTTCCCAAACTCTGTTTTGGAACCCATTCATGGACGCTCCGCGTCCAGCCACACGACGCAGAGCGTCGTGGAATGCATTCCCAAACAGAGTTTGGGAACGAGATAAATTCGAGATAAATCAATCCTGTTCAAAAATCCTGTTCTAATGGCACGTTAAACCAAAAGGTGCTTCCTATATCTTTAGTACTTTCAACACCAATTTGTCCACCCATATTTTCAATAAACATTTTTGCAACCGCTAATCCCATTCCCAAGCCTTCATAAGCGCGTGTTGATGAACCATCAATTTGAAAGAAAATATCAAACAAATGTGCCTGTTTATCTTTAGCAATACCTATACCTGTATCGCGAATTTCAAATCGTACCCATCGTCTCTCATCTACTCCTTCAATCGGTTGTACCTCTATCACAATTTTGCCTTGGTGAGTGAATTTAATCGCATTTTCCAGTAATTGACTTAACACTTTGGATAAGTCTTCTTGATTACCACGTAGAAGCGCGTAGAGGGAAGGCTCAATCTCTGTAGAGATTTGCACTGTTGTCACTGATAATTCTTTTAAAACGTTGTCAATCATTTCGTGGATATGAAAATCACAGATCACCTCTTTAAGTTCACCTTTAAACTGTTGTGAAAAATTCAGCATATTAGTGAGAATATCCATCAATCGCTTGCCGGCTTGCATCACTGTATCTGCACAATCACGCTGATCTTCCGTCAATCCAGTATCATCTATCAGAATTTCAGTCATTCCTAAGACAATATTCATAGGCGTGCGAAATTCGTGACTGATGTTGCGTAGAAACTCGGTTTTTAATATTGAAGCTTGTTGCGCTTTATCGTAAGACAGTTTTAAGGCTTCAAACAGCAATTGAATTTTTTCGGTTTGATTAACCACTTCACGTTCTAAATTTTGCCGTAAATAGGCTAATTCAAGCTGGGTTTCTACTCGGGCTAACAATTCATCTTTTTGGAAAGGTTTGCTAACGTAATCGACACCGCCAGCTTTAAAAGCACGGACTTTGTTTTCGGTGTCGCCGAGGGCGGATAAAAAAAGGACAGGGATTTTTACCAAATCATTGTCTTGTTTAATGCGGTGACAAGTTTCGTACCCATCCCAACCCCCCATGACAATATCTAATAGAATGATGTCAGGCTTATTTTTTTTAGCCAGTGCCAAGCCATCTTCACCATTTCTGGCGGATATCACACGGAAATCTTTTTGTTCCAATATGTTATAGAGGAGCATCAGGTTGACTTGACTGTCATCAATAACCAGCACTAAAGGTTTATTTATCATATTTTTCTCTTCAAAACTAAAGCGTTGAGACTCCTCAAAGCTAAAGCGTTGAGACTCCTATCCAAAGTTAATGTTGGATACCAAAATCCATCAAGTTGATATTTTCAGCATAATCCTGTCGAACCAAATCCATCTCGTCCCTGATCTTTTAAATCGTCTGTCCATTTAAAATCGACTTGAACAACGGGAACAAATACCATTTGGCAAATGCGTTCTCCAGGATTGATTGTGAAAGGTTTATCACTTCTATTCCAGATAGCGATCTTAACTTCTTTTCTATAATCTGAATCAATTAATCCCACTAAATTGGCTAATACTATACCATAATTAACGCCTAAACCTGAGCGTGGTAATAGTACGGCGGCTAAGCTAGGATCATGAATATTCATAGCGATACCACTTCCAATTAACTTTGTTTCGTTAGGTTGAATTGTTAAAGAGGCTGTCAGGCAGGCTCGCAAATCAATACCAGCGGAGCCGTCAGTTGAATAGGTGGGTAAAGGGATTTCTTTACCTATTAATGGATTAACAATTTTTGCTTCAATACTATGCATCAGTTATTTTAAGCCTCATTCTGTCCTTTAGTTTATCTGACAATAAGTGGGTAGAAATTTACCTTCAATGGGATGCTCCACATTTTTAACGGTACATTCCCAAACGGTGGTAGAAGGCACATAAGTTATCCTTAACTGTTTGTCCTTCAAATTCCCGCTCTTCATGGTGGCTTCCACATAAAAAAGGTCATTATTTGTTTCGCCTGAAATAATGAGATGGGTATAATGCCCTGTGGTTTTTCCACCCACATCCTTCACGGAAGGCCATTTATTCCAAGTATTGTAATATTTGACCATGGGATCTTTAAGCCATCCCAATAAAGTAAGTGCTTCAGCGACTTTAGTTCGTGTCGTGTAGTTAGTATAGATTGGAAGCCCAATAGAGACTATAATACCGATAATGCCAGCCACAATCATAAATTCCATAAAACTAAATCCACGTTGTTTTTTTCTCATATTATCAATTCATCTAAGTTGATCTCGAATTTTCGTATTCGATAACGTAATGCGCCAATATTGATACCTAGTATTTGAGCCGCTTTGGTTTTGTTACCTTTAGCTCTTTTTAACGCATTAAGTATAGTTTCTTTTTCTACGTTTTCAAGAAGTGGATCAAGTGAGTTATCGTATTGCTTATGAGACAAGGAAAATGAGTGATTTGATGATGGCAAATTTCGACTTGGTAATTGCAAGTCTTTAACGTCAATCATACTATTTTCACAAAGCGTGATGGCGCGTTCAAGGATATTTTCTAATTCCCGCACATTGCCTGGAAACAAATATTTTCTAAGTACCTTGATTGCTTTGTCTGAAACATGCGGTGGTTCTGGGTTGTCCGTCTTTGAATTGACATTTTTTGAACAAACCTTTTTTAAGAGGTTGGCAACAAAGTCAGGTATATCTTCAACATGTTCACGCAAGGAAGGCGCGTAAAGTTCAATGACGTTAATACGATAAAACAAATCTTGTCTGAATTTGCCCTGTTTAACTAATTCGTTTAAGTTGCGATGTGTGGCACTCAGAAGACGGACATTAACGGGTATTTCTTGTAAACCACCGACGGTACGTATTTTTTTTTCCTGAATGGCTCGCAGTAGTTTGACTTGCATGGACAGCGGTAGTTCTGCAACTTCATCAAGAAACAAAGTGCCGCCATCTGCCGCTTGAAAAAGTCCCCGTTTGTCGTCATAAGCACCCGAAAAACTGCCTTTTTTATGTCCAAAAAACTCACTTTCCATTAATTCCGTTGGTATCGCACCACAATTGACAGGGATGAAGGGTTTATCAGCGCGTGCGCCTAACGTATGAATCATGCGAGCGGCGACATCTTTACCCGTACCCGATTCACCATGAATGGTGATAGGGGCTTGACTACATGCTAACTGTCTGATTCTGTTACGAAATTTTTTCATTACCTTAGATTGCCCCATTAATTTGGATGAGAGCCAATCTTTATTTCGTCTAATACGCGGTAGGCTTTGTATAGAATTCGATGTAGATGAATTGTATTCTTTAGATAATTGTAAAGCGTTGTTAACGAGATTGCGTAATTCTGGCAGTTTGATGGGTTTACTAATAAAATCAAATGCGCCTGCTTTGAGAGTTTGTACAGCCGATTCGACATTTCCATAAGCGGTGATCATGGCGACAGGCGTATTAGGATAATTTTGTTCAATCGTGGCGACAACTTCTATACCATTGCCATCGGGCAAGCGCATATCTGTCAAACATAAATCGAACGATTTAGAGAGTAGATATTCTTTCGCTTTAGCAATGGTTCCTGCGGTATAACAATCAATATCCATGGGTTTTAACGTTCTAACTAACAATTCAAGGATATCAGGTTCATCATCTATAAGTAAGCAAAGTGGATTAGACATTTTTTTCTTCTTCAGTTATCAGTCAATTATCAGTCTTTTGAACTCCTGTTCTTCTAAATTCCTGTATATCATCTAAAGAAAAGTGAATACTAAAACAACAACCTGTACTTGAATTTGAGAGTAAATGCAAAGACGCTTGATTAGCTTCACAGATTTCTTTGGCGAGGTATAATCCTAACCCTGTACCATTCGTTTCAGTCGTAAAAAACGGTTCAAATATCTGTGCTTTGACAGCGGAAGTCATTCCTTGCCCTTGATCTTTTATATTCAGATAAGGGCGGTTTGATTCCTCACTTACACCAGTAGTCAATTCAAGTAAAGGGGTTCCTTGACTATAACGTAGTCCATTTTCACATAAATTACCTACCACTTGATAGAGCTGCTCTGGATCAAAACAAACCATCTTATGCGAATGATGCTCAGACAAAATCACATCTGACGGGTTTAAATCTTGTTGAATGATAAATTCATCAATATAGGCGCGTAACCAGATTTGTAAGTCGAAACATTGTGCATTTGCTTGATCACGCCGACTGAGCTGTAAAACACTTTCAATAATATTATTCACGCGCTGTGAATGTTTAGCAATAATTTGCGTTAAACGAATATCGTCTTGACAAATATCGGGTGATTCAGCTAATAATTCCCCTGCATGGCTAATCGCACTGAGCGGGTTGCGTATTTCATGGGCAATACTGGCTGTCAAACGCCCTAATGAGGCTAATTTGATTTGTTGGGCACGTTGGGCGGTGAGTGTGGCATCTTCTAGTACAATCAATATATGGATAGCACCTGCTTTTTTTAATTCGGTGAAGGTTGCAATAATATCGACTTCCCCCATAGCAGGGCAGAATAAGGATGATTTCGTTTGCCCACTTCTTTTCCAAATTGAAATTTTTTCGGCTAATTCTGGGCGAATAGAGCGTAAAGTTTGTCCATTTGGTTGTTCGTTTAGCCCTAATAAACGTCGTGCCGCTTCATTAAATAAACTAATTCGCCCAAGAATGTCAACAACGATAATACCCGATTGCATAAGTTGTACAATTTGGGCATTGAGTTGTGCGAGATATTGTAAATGAATACCGCGTTGTTTTGCAAGTGCCTCACTGGCTCGAACTCGTCGTGCTAAAATATGTGCCAAAAATGCGGTGGCAAAAAAGCTAATGCCTAACATTCCTGCGTGTGTGTAATTACCCCCTGAAAATCCATTATAAAGATCAGCTAAAGAGACTTGGATGAGTATGCACAAACTGGCAACAGCTGCGAAAAAAAATGCGGTTCGCCCTTCGGTGAGTAAGCTACCCCCTGCAATCGTTGCAACTAATAAGATACCTAAGCCAGCATTTACGCCACCACTGGCGTGCATTAATATTGTGATGGCAATAATATCCAGCAACACCTCTCCCAACACTTGGATATTGTAGGGCAGCCAACTTTGCTCTATCATCAAAAGGCTAAAAATAGCGAAGCCAACATAAATCCAGCCTGTGATTAAAAACAAATGTTCATCATATTCTCCCAAAAAAGTGGGAGAAGAGATAAAAAAAGAGCCGACTAAAAAAAACGCCATTGCAAAGCGGTATGTGTTGAACAGATACAACGGTTTCCAATTAGGCGTTTTTATCCCTAAATCAACTCGAATATCTGTTGTCATCTCTGTGTTTTCAAACATAATAAGAATAATGGTTAATGGTTAATGGTGAGTTTAGATTTAGAAATCCGATTTTTGAAAAAAATCGGATTTCTTAAATATCGTGATTAATGATTAAATTCACCATTAACCATTAACCATTAAAAAGTGTTTTTCACAACAATAATCAGCATTTTCAGTGCTATAAGCCTCTTCTTTAGGTAAATACAAACCACAATAGTCACAACGTACCATCACACCATGTTGTGATTTCTCAGAGGCGATGTTATTTTTATCTTGCTGTTTTTGCAAATCTTGCTGTTTTTGCAAATCATTTTGATACTTCATTCTTTTAAAAAAACGCCAAAGTATCCAAATCAGCAAAATAAACAGAATAAAACGTATAATGCCCATATCTGTCTCATCTTGAAAATTCTATTCTGGATTTATCCAAAATGCCATTAATATACTTGTGACTCTTATCAGCCCCAAAATATTTAGCCAAATTTATCGCCTCATTAATAACCACTTTAAAAGGAATTTCCCGACAATATTTCAATTCGTAGCAGCCTATCCGTAAAATCGCCAATTCTATCGGATCAAGCTGATCAATTTTCCTATCTAAAAAAGGGGAAAAAGCCTTATCTAATTGCTCAACTTCTTGAGGAATATTTAACAACAACATTTCAAAATAAGGCTTATCAACTTGATTCATTTCCTGCTCTTCTAAAAACGGCTCCTCTAAAAACTCTTCAAGAATCAAATCAATATTCTTTCCCGTTAATTGCCATTGATATAGAGCTTGCAGAGTATACTGACGTGCGGCGGTGCGTGCTTTGGGAGAAAATCTGGCTTTTTTTTGTATTTGCATTTGAATATTATTTAATAACGACTATTCAATTAATAACTACAAGGATTGTTGATAATAAAGGATAAAAAACATTATAAATCAAATAGTTAATAACTATATGACCTAGTTTTTGCAAAACTCTGAATACACAAGGTTTAAGAAATCCGATTTTTCAAAAAAAATCGGATTTCTAAGCTCGAAAAAACTCTGAATACACCAGGTTTAAGAAATCCGATTTTTCAAAAAAAATCGGATTTCTAAATCTCAACTCGAAAAAGCGAGTTTTGCACTAGTGATTATTTTATAAATAATCCTTGTAGTTTTCGAGGCGAAAGTTTTTTCGTTAAAAAAACTTTCGCCTCGAATTGTGTTTGGGTTAAGTATTAGTGGGATAGGTTCATATTTGACGAAGCAAACTCAGCATTTCAAGAGCAGACAAAGCGGCTTCCATCCCTTTATTACCCGCCTTAGTTCCTGCCCGTTCAATCGCTTGCTCAATAGTATCCACTGTTAATACACCAAAAGCAACAGGAAGATTACATTGTAAGGAAACCGTAGCCAATCCTTTAGTACATTCCCCAGCGACATAATCAAAATGCGGTGTTCCCCCACGAATCACTGCACCAAGAGCAATAATCGCCGCATATTTCTGAGAAGTCGCTAAACGTTGAGTCGCAAGGGGCATTTCATAAGCCCCTGGCACCCAAACCACCGTGATATTTTCATCAGAAACCCCATGTCGTTTTAAAGTATCTAACGCGCCTTTCAGTAAACTTTCTGTGATAAAACTATTAAAACGCCCGACGACAATTGCATAAGGCGCATTACAATTCGTAAAATTTCCTTCAATAATTGTTGTATTCATTGCTATTTCCTATCATCAACATAATCAACGACTTCTAATCCAAAACCAGACAGTGCGTGCATTTTTTTTGGGGCACTCAATACCCGCATTTTGCGTACACCTAAATCCGACAAAATTTGAGCCCCTAAACCATAAGTGCGTAAATCATAAGTTGGCGGTTGCGCGGGCAAATCATCACCATCATCTTGATGACAGCAATAGTAAATTCGATTAACCAGTGTTTTCGCCTCATCCTGTTGATGAAGTATAACAACAATGCCGTTTTTTTCGTCAGCAATTCGCCTTAGCGCGTCACGTAAGGGCCATCCACATTCTTCACGCACACTCGCTGTCAAGTCACATAAGGCATTATGAATATGTACACGCACTAAAATGGGATCATCAGATTGGATTTCTCCTTTAACCAAAGCAAAATGTAAAATATCATCAATCCTGTCTTGATAAGCAACCAGTTGAAATTCACCAAATTCTGTTGGCCAACGACAGCTTGTAACCTGTTCCACTGTTTTTTCATGTTCAACCCGAAAATGGATTAAATCAGCAATTGTCCCTATTTTTAAGTTATGCTGTTTAGCAAACTCTTCTAAATCAGGGCGACGTGCCATTGTGCCATCTTCATTAAGGATTTCCACGATCACTGCTGCTGACTCTAACCCGGCTAAACGGGCTAAATCACATCCTGCTTCAGTATGTCCAGCACGTCTCAGTACACCACCTGGTTGCGCCATCAATGGAAAAATATGTCCGGGTTGCACGAGATCAGAGGGTTTTGCATCAGGTGCGACGGCGGCACGGATTGTCGTCGCCCTATCAGCAGCAGAAATGCCCGTTGTCACACCTTGAGCGGCTTCAATAGAAACCGTAAAATTAGTCGCATGAGGGGTGTTATTTTCATTGACCATTAATGGCAATTGCAATTGCTTACAACGCTCTTTTGTCAATGTCATACATATCAATCCCCGTCCAAAACGCGCCATAAAATTAATATCTTCAGCCCGCGTCTGGCTCGCCGCCATAATTAAATCGCCTTCATTTTCACGATCTTCATCATCCATGAGGATGACCATTTTACCTTGTTGAATATCAGCGATAATTTCTTCTATAGTATTTAAAGACATGATTTTCTATCATTCATTGGGAATAAGGATCGCCCCACTCTGTTGTATAGCTTATTTCAAAATCAATAGATGCGCCTGCTAATTTTTTCTCTTTATCAAAAGGCAATATTTCAGCCGCAACATCCTGAATATCATCAATCAGTTCATCCAATGTGATATCCCCCATAATCAGTGCTTTTTCAATATCGCCCAATAATTCATTGCTAACCATTGCTGGGTGTTCGTTTTCCTTAACTTCACCAATCGCCTCAATTTTAACCGTTAATATTCGTACTGTACCACCATAACTATTACGCTCACGGATTTCTGATAATTCCCACACAGATAAAGCAGGATTATCGCCTTTTTCAATTTTTTCAATAATCGATTCTTGACGATAAATAGAACCTTGCCCAAGATTGCTATTATAACTATTACTCGTGGTAATGGTTTCCAGTTGAGCTATCATCCGTTCAATGATTTTTTCGCGTATTGTTTTCATTTCAAATTTAACGAACAGACCTGTCAGGTCTAAAACTTAGTAGATATTGCAAAACCGTCCATAAAAATCATTTTTATCCAATCAAACATCATGCTATAATATAAAATTAAAAAAAACAACCTTTTAACGCTGAATTTTCTGATAACTGTTTCAGAAAGTACATGAGGCTTTGATAGATGCTTGGTAACTACTCAGATGCTTGATAGGAATAATAAAGATTTGATGTGACGCAGGGTGCTTCTAAAATCTCAATTCCACCTAAATTCCACCGATTTCATCGGTGGAACTTGGAAGCACCTTGCGTCACATCAATTAATAAGAATATTGTTGTAAGGCAATCCTTTATGGTTGCCCTAAGTCGTTACCAAAAAACTAAAACCTCGAAATGAAACACAAAACGACTGGTTTAGCAAGAATTCTTGCATAACGAGAATTAATTCAATTCAATAAAATATTTTATCCATTGAGGTTCTTGCAAAACTCTGAACACACGAAGTTTAAGAAATCCGATTTTTTCAAAAATCGGATTTCTAAGGCTAAAAACAGTTTTGCAAGAACCTCCATTGAAAGTCATAAAAAATAACTAATTAAATCAATGACTTAAAAAATGATATTTCTTGTGCGTCATCAGATTTAATTTCACTTAAATTACCTATCAACTCATAAACCGAGTTTTTTGAAAAAAAACTAAAACCTCGAATTCTAAATACTTAACTTAAATTATTGAGGAAACTCTATTGGAAAACAATCAAAAAAGAACCATTGAAATAATGGATACCACCCTGAGAGACGGTGAGCAAATGCAAAATGTCTCTTATCCCGCCGAAGAAAAATTAACGATTTCTAAAATGTTGCTGACGGAAGTCAAAGTGGATCGGCTAGAAGTCACTTCTGCCAGAGTATCTGAGGGCGAAAAAACTTCTGTTATCAAAATGTTAGATTGGGCAAAAGAAGCGAATCTTGTTGATAAATTTGAAATTCTGAGTTTTGTCGATAAAAACAAATCGGTTGACTGGGCAAAGTCTGTCGGTATTCAACGAGTGAATTTGTTAACCAAAGGTTCACTGAAACATTGCACCGAGCAATTGAGAAAAACGCCTGAGCAACATATTCAAGATATTCGAGAGACTATCCTTTATGCCGCCGATAATGAGATAGAAGTGAATGTCTATTTGGAAGATTTTTCCAATGGGATCAAAACCTCTCCCGATTACGTCTTCAAAATGATTGATCAGCTATTAACGATGCCTGTCAAAAGAATCTTATTACCTGATACTTTGGGCATTTTTAATCCTTTTGAAACAGAACAATATATTTCGGATATCGTCAAGAAATATCCAGACGTACATTTTGATTTTCATCCCCATAATGATTATGGGCTTGGCACAGCCAATGCGATGGCGGCTGTCAAGGCGGGTGTAAAGGGTATTCATGCCACAGTCAATGGCATGGGCGAGCGTGCAGGAAATGCGCCGCTAGATGAAGTGGTGGCGAGTATTAAAGATTTCTTACCTATCAATTTCAATGTGGATGAAAAGAAACTCCATAAAATTTCACGCACTGTTGAAATGTTCTCTGGGCAAAGGATGGCGAGTAATAAACCCATCTATGGTAAAAATGTCTTTACCCAAACAGCGGGTATTCATGCAGATGGTGATAAGAAAGGCAATTTATATGGCAATAATTTGATGCCAGAGCGTTTTGATAGAAAGCGAAAATATGCCCTGGGCAAATTATCTGGAAAGGCTAATCTGGAAATGAGCTTAAAAGAACTCTCTTATGAATTAACTGATAAGGAGAAAAAGGTTCTTTTACAGAAAATCATCAAACTGGGTGATAAAAAAGAAGTCGTTACCACAGAAGATTTACCCTATTTAATCAGCGATATTCTTGAGACTCCCCAGGAGTTTCCATTTAAATTGTTACATTGTTCCCTCAATTCGACTTATGAATTGAAATCATTCGCCGCGATACAATGCGTCTATCAAAGACAAAAAGTCGATGCTTATGCAGAAGGCGATGGTAGCTATGATGCGTTTATGAACGCATTGCGGAAGATATTGCAAACATTTCAAATATCCATACCTCAACTGCTAGATTATGAAGTGAGCATTCCGCCTGGCGGAAAAACAGATGCGCTTGTTCAGGCAGCGATTACCTGGCAAGTGCAAAAAAAGGGAAGAGAAATCACAATGACGACAAGAGGAGTTAATCGAGATCAGAATATGGCTGCGATTCAGGCAACGGTTAAAATGATCAATATGGTTATTGATGCGAATAAAGAAAAGTGATTTTGAGTAATGTAGGGTGGGCAAAGTCCTTGCCCACCACCTCCTTCGATATTTCTGCCGCTGCACACTGCCCACCTACCAAATTTCTAGCTCTCTTTGGAGTTCAACGCTTCAGCTTTGTACATTCCCCCCTTCTTCTATCAAAGCCAACAACGTCGAAAGACTTTTCATATTAGGATTCCCGATCAAGTAAGCAATACCTCGCTGAAGGTGTAACTTAAATTGTTCATTCAACCTTGATGTGGTCAATTTAAAACCATCTTTTTTGCAACGTTCTACTAACAAAGCATAATAGATATCAGCGTTGACTCCACCAAAGATTTTCCAAGTCATTTCTATAGAACTATCCCTTTGAAGCTTCTCTGTCGGAGGAATTGAAGGATCACTCAATGAAAGGCAAAATCCCCAACGACAAATCACATTCCAATTTTGAATGCCCGTTTTTCGTTTGATCATAATTAAATGTATCTTGGCTCTTTCAGAAACCCGAACTATTTCAATAGACATCAGAAAAAGTACCCCTGTTTGATGACAGCAGATTGTCTATCCTTTTCATAAGTGATGTGATATTCACGTCCAATTGCAGATTTAAGATCGTTGTAGTATTTCTCATTAATCTCCTCATCCGTTGATAACAAAATGACTTGATGGCTCGCTTGATAAAAATAGTTGTCAACCAAATTTTGGCGGTGTTTTCCATCCAATCGACTGAGTGGCGTATCAATGATCGTCGGCAATGGACGACCCGATGCACGGCTTAATCCCCATAAAACAGAAACCGCAAGCAATTGCCTTTCACCAGCAGAGAGACTTTTTGGCGATAACTTTTCGTGATTCGGTGTATAGAGCGTCAACGTGTAATCATTCGGATCAATTTCGATTTGATTGATAAAGTCTTCTTTTCTGATCAATTGAGAGAAGCTCTCTAAAATGAGTAATTCTAATTGCCGAATATGCTTCGTTGTCACCGCCAAACCAAATTTCTCCAAGGTATAACGAACCTTTTCTATGCGTTCAATAAGAAGATGATTGGCTTCATAAGCAAATTGTTCGCTGGCTTCCATTTCGTAAGATTGAGTCAACTCCGTTTTTTTATGCACAATTTCACTGCGAATACGTTTATATTCCTGTTCCAGCAATTCAAACTGTAATTTTGCGTTCCCAATCTCCTCTTGTATCTCCTTGATTTGTTGCGTAATGCCTTCTAAACTTTCTGGATCGGGAATACTGCCCAGTTTTCGTTCACAACTATTGATCTCCTCAGTCACTTCTTCCGCCTGTGCAATAAATTCCGTCACCGAGGTTTGTATTTGATCAAAAATATCATCTTGCAAACGAGAAAAAATCATTGGTTCAGCATTAAGATAACACTTTGTTTTTATAGATTTTTTTCTAGTTTTTTTATCCGTATCAATAAAGGCTTGAACGGCTGTCAATGTAGCACGCTTCACAGCGTGTTGTTTTAACAAATCCAATAAAGCGACATTATGCTTTTCAAGTTCTTCGTAAATTTCACCGTTATGTTTAGCCTCTTCTTCAAGAAGGGCTTGCGATTTTGTTTCACTGAGTAATTCCCCTACCATTAATAAAGGGGCATCTCCCGTTGCTATTTCACGCATTTGTTTTTCAACAAAAGATAATTTTTTTTGGGCGGCGTCAAGTTCTGCCTCAATCTGCGCCCTTTCATCAAAGAGCTCCCCCCCTTCACGACGGTATTCTTCAAGTAATTTCTTCTTATCTTGTTCTTTCTGTGCTAAACTTTTTTGCACATCCAATTTTTGCTTTGCAATATCCTTAACCTGTTTTGAAAGCTGCTCAATTTCTGCTTCTAAAGCAGCAATATGAACACGACTTTCTGGTGGTTGGATTTCTGTCTTATGTTTACGTTCTACCGTCAACAAATCGGCAGATAAACGATCAACTAAATCCAAACCTAATAAGGCGTGAATACCTGTTTTAACCAAGGCCGCCGTTTTGTTCGCATCCGCAAGTCCCTCAATCTTTTCACCATCAAAAAAGAATAAACTAGAGATTCGGTTAGGTATAAATTCTTCAACATATTCATACCAACGTTCCGTGAGAACAGAATCTAAAACGCCATCGCGTTCCACTTCGACATTTTCTTTAAACCCTTTGCCACTCACATACCATGAACGATGAATGCGGATTGACTCTTCCTTACCTTCCCTAAAATGTTTGAATTGTAATTTAAGGGAAGCCCCCTTTTTCGGATCGGCATGGTGATTAATCATCCGACGTAAATACTCAATATAGTTCATGTTGACCCGGTTGGCATGTCTTGAAAACTTGCCATAGAGTGCGAGTTGTAAAGCATCTAATAAAGTTGTTTTACCACTGCCATTTAGCCCTCCCAATAAAATGATGGCTTTTTGGGAAGTGGGGGCTAATTTAACAACATGATGATCTTTATAAATACCAAAATTATCTAAAACGATTTCTTCAATAATCATTGATGGGAATAATGTGAATGATGAGTACTTTTAATTTGTGTAACGACTCAGAGCAACCATAAAGGGTGTGCAGCCTACATCAGAAGATTTTCGTCCATCTTCATAAGAGTATTTCAGCCTAAAGTTTTTCTTCAAAAAACTTTAGTTGCCCTGAGTCGTTACAATTTTCCTTACTTAAACAATCATTATAACATATCAGACTCAATACCTAGTTTTCGTTACTTTTCAGTTATTTCAATGAGCTTTTGTTGCGCCAATTCCTTAATTAGCCAAACCTGACAGGTTTTGAAAACCTGTCAGGTTTAGTTTTCGAGGTTTTCGTTGTAAACATCGAAGAGATGTTTAGCTGGCTTTAGCCTGCTTTGGCTTTTAGCCTTGAAATTTATTTCAAGGCACTGAGTAGTTACAAACCTCGAAAGGATATGATTTAATTTTCAGTCCTTAATAACTGATGTTACGCACTATGTTTCCAAGATGTTTAAGAAATCCGATTTTTTTCAAAAATCGGATTTCTAAGTAAGCGGCGAAACGAGGTTTAAGAAA
>JAOZSV010000054.1 GCA_029939505.1 Thiotrichaceae bacterium
TAGCCACCGATGAAATCGGTGGAACTTGGAAGCACCTTGCGTCACATCAGTTATTTATTTTTAGGCCAAAATTTTTTCTGGAGAGGTTCTTGCAAAACTCTGAATACACGAGGTTTAAGAAATCCGATTTTAGAACAAAAAAATCGGATTTCTAATTCTAAGGTTAAAAACAGTTTTGCAAGAGCCTCTGGAGTCCAACGCTTCAGCTTTGGAAAGCTAAAAAAAACGCCCAAAGCTAAAGCGTTGGACTCCAAAAAACAAAGCTAAAGCGTTAGACTCCAAAAGGGCCAAAGCTAAAGCGTTGGATTCCTAAATTCGCATAATTAGTGATTCTCTGAATTAGAAATTATTTTATCCCGCCATAAATACGTTTTAGCTTTAATGTCATGTATATTTAAGGAGGTTAAAGTGCGTGATTTTAGTAAATGTTTTCCTGCAATCCAGACATCGGTGACTTTGTCTCGCCCAACAGTATAGACTACTTGAGATAATGGGTTATAAACGGGTTGCGTTTCAACGTCATGCAAATTAATTGCAATTATATCTGCTGATTTGCCAGGGACAAGTGAGCCTGTGAGATGATCTATCCCTAGTGCCTTTGCACCGTTTAAAGTGGCCATACTGATTGCGGTTGAGGCAGGGATACTACAGGCATCTTTACTAACGATTTTACCTAATAATGCTGCTGTCCGCATTTCTCCTAGCATATCTAAATCATCATTACTGGCTGCACTGTCTGTTCCTAACGCGACATTGACACCCGCTTTTAGTAATTTAGCCACAGGACATAATCCACTCGCCAGCTTTAGATTTGACTCTGGGCAGTGAACCACACTGACTCCATGATTAGCTAATAGATTGATTTCTTCATTTTTTAATTGTGTTGCGTGTACACCGATCAGGCGTGAGGATAATAACCCTAATTTTTCTAGGCGTGTTAAGGGTCGTTCACCATTATTTTCAATGGCATTTTCAATTTCGCCTACCGTTTCATGGAGATGGATATGAATGGGTAAATCAAATTCTTCTGCCATCGCTTGAGCTGAGATCAGGGAAGAATCAGATACCGTATAGGGCGCGTGGGGTGCTAAGGCTGTTTTAATGAGTGGATGATCACGATAAGTGTCATGCACGGTTTTAGCTTTTTTTAGGTATTCTTCGGCATCTTTAGCCCAATTTGTGGGAAATTCAATGAGAATCAATCCAAGCGTGGCGCGTATGCCTATTTGTTCAGCCACTTCTCCCACCACGTCTGGAAAATAATACATGTCATTAAAACAGGTTACGCCACTGCGTAGCATTTCAGCAATCGCTAACTGAGTGCCATCAAAAACAAATTCTTTATTGACGTGCATTCTTTCCGCAGGCCAAATTCGCTCGTTTAACCATTCATTCAAATGTATATCATCGGCAAAACCACGCAATAAATTCATCGCTGCATGGGTATGGGTATTAATCAACCCAGGCATTAAAAGATGTGTTGTCAGGCGGTGGGTAATACGTGCTGAGAAATGTCTAACGGCTTCGCTACTGGGTAAGACAGCGACTATTTTTCCGTCTTGTATGCCGATAGCATGTTGTTCATAGGCGACATTTTCTGGTTCTACTGGAATAACCCAGCCCGCATAAATGAGGATGTCAAGATGTTGCATTGTTAAATCCAATTAATCAAAATATATTAAATCGTAATTTAATCATCGCCTGTTTTTTTATTAACTGATGTGACGCAAGGTGCTTCCAAATTCCACCTAAATTCCATAGGTTTCACCTATGGCTATTCACATTTCACCCCGTTGGGGTTAGTTTCAACCCCGAAGGGGTTAAACATGAATAGCCACCGATGAAATCGGTGGAATTTAGAAGCACCCTGCGTCACATCAGTTATTAAATACGAGGCGATGAGGCTAAAGTTTTTTTGAAGAAACCTTGAATAGAATCTTTACCCAAAAGGCATTGACTATAATTAAGCGTATTTAGTAGATAGGGTAAAAATTGCGTCGAAACTTTAGAAAAATCATCGCTAATTCCTAAATCATACAGTTGCGTCACTTTTAAATCCGCATAACCACAAGGGTTAATTCCTAGAAAGGGCGTTAAATCCATCTTTATATTTAAACTCAAACCATGATAGCAACAACCGTGCCGTATTCTTAGTCCCAAGGCGGATATTTTGCGTCCATCAACATAGATACCTGGGGCTTTATCACGACGCTTGCCATAAATATGTTGACTGGCGAGGTAGTCAATCACGCTTTGTTCAAGGGCTTGTACTAATTTTTTTACGCCCCATTTGCGCCGTTTGATGTCCATTAGGATATAAACAATGAGTTGTCCAGGACCATGATAAGTGATTTGTCCACCGCGATCAATAGGATAGATGGGTATAATACCTGTTTTGAGTAGATGTTCAGGTTTGCCAGCTTGCCCTAATGTGTAAGTGGGCGGGTGTTGAAGCAGCCATAGTTCATCAAGTGTTTCTTTGTGACGGGCTTCGGTAAAATGCCGCATGGCTTGATAAGTGGGTTCAAAAGGGACAAGCCCAAGGTGGCGAATAAGGACGGGAAATGGTGAATGATGAATGATGAATGATGAATGAATGATGAATGATGAATGATGAATGATGAATGGTTTCGAGGCTTACCGTTTTTTTAAAGAAAAAACTTTCGCATCGAATTATGAATGAATTGAATCATTCATAATTCATCATTCACCATTAATCAACTTTTAGCCGATTGAGCCGTTTTCGCCGTGGCAAATTCCTTACCCTTTTCATAGAGGGCTTGAAATTTTTCCCTCACTTTTTCTGGATCAAAAGTAAGAAATGTACCACCGGATTCAAAGTGTTCAATAAATATCTTGCCGACTGCGTAAGTGCTAGCACCACCCAGAACAGCCATACTGATCATACCTGATACTTGTCCAATCACGGGTACAACTTTGATGGCACTCGCAAAGGGAGTTGCTGCGGTAATGGGGAGTGCACCACCCAATAAAGAACCTATTAATGGCTTCACAATCTCCTTGGAAAACTCAACATCATACTGCGTAGCGAGATTTTGCAGCATCTGTATCTGGACGCTGGTCAAAGCAACGAAATCCAGCAGGGGTATCGGTACTAAACCGACTGCCATTGAACCCACAGCATATTTCTTGATAATATTGTGAGCTTGGTTGGACTTTTCCACTCTTTCTTCAATGGCTTGTTCCATAGCTGAAGTGGGAACATTGGCTTTACCAGATTCGTTGTTACTGTCAGTTGTTTCCATATCAAAACCTCTCAATTTGGTTATCTAAAGCGTTGTACTCCAGAGCAGAGCAATAAAGCTAAAGCGTTGTACTCCAAAAGACGCACAAAGCTAAAGCGTTGTACTCCAAAAGACGCACAAATTTTAATTCAAATATTTTCACCTACTTTTTTTCACCTACTTTTTACTATCATCTTCGATACGATCAATCTCTTCTCGTGTGACGAGTGGGTAATCAGGTTTATTCTCTTTAGTTTTCTTTGCTTGCATCATACGCGCAAGAAATAAACCTAATTCAAATAATAACCAAATGGGTACCGCTAATAGCGTTTGAGAAATCATGTCAGGCGGTGTCATCAACATGCCGATGACAAACGCGCCAACTATAATATAAGAACGTTTTTTTGCCAATGAGTCTGTGCTGACAATATCCATTCGCACTAATACTATTGTAACAATAGGTACTTGAAAAGCAATGCCAAAGGCGAAAATGAGCTTGAGTACGAAGTCTAAATAGCGGCTGATGTCAGTCATCATTTCTACCCCATCAGGGGTGACACCGATCATAAAACCAAATACCAGCGGAAAAACCACGTAGTAGGCAAACATCATGCCCAGATAAAATAAAAGGGTACTTGATGTTAATAATGGAAAAATCAATGATTTTTCATGCTGATATAAGCCTGGCGCGACAAATGCCCATAAGTGATAGAGAATGACAGGCATCGCTAAAAAAATGGATAGTACCAATGTCAATTTAAAGGGCGTGAAAAAAGGGGAAGCGACATCAATGGCTATCATCTCCGTACCTTCGGGCATGAGTTCCAATAAAGGTTTCGCTAATAACCCAAATAAATCACTCGCAAAAGGCATTAAGACTAATAGGAGCAGCACGATAGCGAGGATTATTTTTAACAGGCGATCCCGTAATTCTAATAAATGTTGAACAAATGGCATATCCTTGCCACTGGGAATATTGGGGGTTGTCATTACATAAATTTACTACATAAATTCACTTGACTTTCAACAAACTTTTTCCAAAAGGTAAGCGAAGGTATTATCAAAATTAACTGGTTTCTGTTTTATGAGAACTCTCAGTTTTATGAGAACTCTCCGGTGAGGGCGTACTGCTAGATGAATCCTCTTTCTTCTCTGTTGACTGCAAAGGATCAATGTTGATAGGTTTATTCAACTCGCTCAAGCCTGTTTTTGTTTCCTCAATAAACTGATGAAGGCCATTTTGCTCACTTTGTTTAATATTCTCTTGGATTTCTTGGAGGTGTAATTCTCTATCAACATCTTGTTTGACAGTGCTAATAAAACGACGGGCTTTACCTATCCATAGCCCAGCATTGCGGGCAATGCCCGGTAATTTTTCTGGTCCAAATACCAGTAAAGCGATAACCGCTATCAAACAAAGTTCCCAAAAACCTATATCAAACATAATTTAATTTAGACCGCCTTATTCACCTGTTTATCTGTGATTTCGCCCTCTATGATTTTACCCTTGTTTTCCTTTTCTTGAGCGACTTGAGATTGAATTGTTTCCTTTGCAGGCGTTTCCTTTGACTGCGCTTTGGATTCTTTGGATTCTTCTGATTGCGCTTTGGATTCTTCATTATTTTCACCATCACGCATGGAGGAACGGAAATTTTTTATTGCATCCCCTAAATCACCTCCAATATTCTTCAGTTTTTTAGTCCCAAATAAAACAATGACAATGACTAAAATTATTAATAATTGCCAAATGCTGATACCCATCATATTGTAATCCCATTTATAAGAGTTGAAATCAAACTTCAGAGGTTTTCAAAACCTCTGAAGTTTTCATTCATCATTAACCATTTTAAAAACCAGTGCCGCCTAAACCAACGCCGCCTAGCAAGTGAACATGTAAATGAAAAATAATTTGCCCCCCTCCAGAACCCGTATTAATTATAGTACGAAAGCCTTTATCAAGCCCTTGTTCTTTAGCCAATTTCGGTAATAAACGCATGATATGCCCCATCAAGCCATCATGTTTTTCTTCAAGCGCGTTGAGACTGATAATATGTTCACGCGGTACAATTAACAAGTGAACAGGTGCTTTAGGATTAATATCTTCAAAGACAATAACATGTTCATCACTATACACTTGATCACAGGGCAATTCTCCGGCGATAATTTTACAAAACAAGCAATCCGTTTTCATATTTTGCACCTCTCATTTTAATCCTTTCGCCGCGCCTTTTCTTCTAAACCAGATAACCCAAAGCGGCGTTTCAATTCTTTTAATACTAATTCAGGCTCCAAACCTTTGTGAGCTAATAATACCAAACTATGAAACCATAAATCTGCTGTTTCATAAATAAGTTGATCAGCATCATCATTTTTTGCAGCGATCACCGTTTCAGTCGCCTCTTCTCCCACTTTTTTTAAAATCGCATCTAAGCCCTTGGCATATAAGTTTGCAACGTAAGACTTTTCTGGATCAGCCGTCTTGCGTTGCTCCAATACCTGTGCTAGTTGTTGTAATAAATCGCTCATGTCTTAATTATCTGAACAGTTAATAAATTTAATATAAATAATTATAATTACTAATTATTAATTATTGTTGTTAAATTCTCGTTTTTTTAGGAAAAGTTTAAAAAACTTTAGCAAGCCATTCTAATTTGTCTTATTTTAAATCATGTTAAAATTTTTTTTATGAATCTATCTCATTATTCGTTTTTGATTTTAGAAATTTTTTTAGAAATCCGATTTTTTTTTAAATCGGATTTCTTGGATTTCAGTGGAATAGATTCATTCTTATTAATTTATCGCATTTAAATCTAAACTAAAACACCAAATTAGTTAATTTTGAAACTTTGCGACTTCGCGACTTTGCGTGAGATAAACTTCATAAGTAATTAATAATAAAGGAAAAAATGAAAAGTAAAGTAATGACATTTTCACATAAAACGACTCTGGCAACAATTTTACTGACGAGCCTACCCATTGCCCAAGCGGAAGTGGGTAATCCCTTTGAATTTAGCGCGAATGTAGCGTTGACATCTGATTATGTTTTCCGCGGCATCAGCCAAACAGATGAAGGATTTGCTATACAAGGCGGATTTGATGTCGCCCATGAAACAGGCTTTAGCATGGGAACTTGGGCTTCTAACGTCAAATATTTGGAGGACAATACTGTCAATCCCGAAGATCGGGCTGATATCGAAATCGATCTCTACGTTGGTTACGATGGCAAATGGGGTGATGGGGGCAGTTATGGTATCAAAGCGGGTCGTTATAGCTATCCTGGGGCAGGCAGCCATTTGAATTATGACTTTAATGAGTTTAATATCCACTTAGGTTATGCCACGCCAGAGGGGATTGAGTTAGGTTTTGCGTATGATTACGCGCCAGAAGTTTTCGGTGATGTGGGTGCAGGGCATCATTATGTTTTGACGTTGGGTCAAAAAATGCCATCTGGCTTAGGCTTTAATGTGCATGTTGGTCAGCTAAATTTTAGTGACAATGATAAAGCGGGAGATGATTACATTTATTACGGCGCATCATTATCTTTCCCCATCGCTAATTTCGATGCGGCACTCAGCTATAGCGATACAGATTTAGATAACGCGAAGAGCTTGAATGCTGATGATCGCATATTTTTTACATTGAGCAAAAGTTTTTAATGAACTGAAGAAAAACTGTAAGCATCAAGCACGAAAAACCTCTGAGGTTTCCAAAACGGAAAGCACGAAAAACCTCTGAGGTTTCCAAAACCTCAGAGGTTTGGCTACAACGAAAAACCTCTGAGGTTTCCAAAACGGAAAGCACGAAAAACCTCTGAGGTTTGGCTGAAATTGTAACTCGTTGAATTAGCTAAAAAATATTAGCGTATCCGTGTTTGCTTGATGCTAATGTTAGGAATACAGTGGGCGTTACGTTAATTATTTTTGAGCCATTTCAAGAATTTCATTTTTTATAAATAGCAAATTTTGATAAATCAACTTTAAGTCTTCTATATTTGTTGCATTAAATATTTTACTGATAAAATACTGGTATTTATTTGTACTGATTTTTTCTAAAATAACAAAATGCCAAACAGCACCTACAATATAAGCCCCTTTCATTAAATGAAAATTATTTAGCTCAACTGCTGAAATGAGTTCTGCTAATAATTGGGGGCGTGGATCATCGTTTTTAATAGATTTTTTAAATTCTTGAATAAAAAAATAAGGTTCATCAGGAAATTCTAAACCTTTTGAGATTAAAAAATCAGTTACGCCTGTTAAAATAAAATGATCTGTTTTGTACGTTAATTGCTCTTCATAAAAGTCTCGATATGGGATATTTAAATCTAAAAACTTAATTCGATTTAATATCGGCGTGATAAATTTGACTTTTAAGTCTTCCTCTTTATAACTGTCTATTAAAAATTCATTATTTTCAATTAAATCAATTAGATATTGAATATCGTCAGGTTGAAGTGCGATATTATTATTAAACCATTTATCAAATCTATTTGCTGTCGTGTTATTTTTAATATCAAATAGTGTTTTTAAATCTTTAAAGGTTATTTGAGAATAAGAATAAGTTGGAATCTTATTTTGTTTTTTGGCAAATGCCTTGTTAATTTGCTCCAAACTTTCTGGTGTTAAATTATCTATGAAACTTTGAATATTCATCTTGCCTTCTCTTAATTACTGTTCACTGAGTACAACGGATTTTAGAATAAAACGGATTAAATCGACGAGGATCACGTTTTTTTAAATCCGTTTTTCAGCCTAAAGTTTTTTGAAGAAAAACTTTAGGCTGAAATTCTAAAATCCGTTGTACTCATTATTAATTAAAATTAAAGAAATCCATTTCAAAAATCGGATTTCTACTCAGTATACAAAAATTTTGCAAAAATCTCCTACTAAATCAATAATGAAAATTCACGAAGAAAACATTACCAAGCGTATTCTTATTCCACTGGGTTTGACGTTACTAATCCTACTAACCATCTCTATGATCAGTATCTATTGGTTACAGCGATTGCATTTTAATGAAGATATTGAACGACATCTTAAAGAAGTTGAACAATTGTTCCAAATGAAATTGGATGAAGATGCCAAAGTTTTAGAAAGCCAAATTAATCTATTACAACTGGATAAAAATTTACAAGAAGCCTATCTTGCACAGGATCGAGAAACTTTGCGTCGTCATGCTGCGCCGTTTTTCAATGCGATTAGAGCCAAATACCAAGTCACGCATTTTTACTTTATTAACTTAGATAGAATGTGCTTTTTGCGCGTACACAACCCCCAGCGTTACGGAGATATTATTCCTCGGTTCACGTTGGATGGTGCAGTGCATAAAGATATTCCTGTTTATGGCATTGAATTGGGTAAATTTGGCACATTCACTTTACGAATGGTTTATCCCTGGAAAATAAAGGGTAAATTAATCGGTTATATTGAATTAGGTAAGGAAATTGAACATATCACAGTCGCCATCAAGAAAATTATTGGGGTTGAACTCTTTTTTACCGTCAACAAATCTTATCTGAATCATGCTGACTGGGAAGAAGGTTTAAGAATGATGAAACGCACTGGGGATTGGGCGCGGTTTCCCTCAGTTGTTGTTATTGATCGTACAATGCCAGTGATGCCTCAAGAACTTAAAGCGTATATTGGATCGCCCTCATTATTTTCCAAACATAAACACTTAACAGCTGCCCTTAAACTGTCTATCGACGATAAATCATATCGTGGCGGATTTGTTCCTCTGATAGACGCTGGGCATCGCGAAGTTGGACATATCACTGTACTCAATGATATTTCTGAAAGAGAAGCTGCACTAAACCTATTATTATTCATTCTGATAGGCATTACTGTTCTCATTGGCGGCGCGTTGATCGGATTTTTCTACTTCTTTATTTCTCGTATAGAAACAAGGCTTGTCAAAACACGCAATAAACTGATAGAGAATGATAAAGAAATACGGGGGCAACATAATTTTTTGCAAAATGTTTTGAACTCCCTCTCCCATCCTTTTTATGTGATCAATGTTAAGGATTTTACCCTAAAAATAGCTAATGCAGCGGCAGGTTTTGATCAATTAAAAGAAAGTTCAATCTGTTATATGCTGGCACATCATAATAGCCAACCCTGCAATAGCGATGAACTGGCTTGCCCCCTCGCAGAAATCCAAAAAACAAAAAAATCCGCCATAGTGGAACATATTCACTATAATAAGCAAGGCAAAGCTGTTAATACAGAAGTGCATGGACATCCGATTTTTGATGAACAAGGCAATATCAAAGAAATGGCGGTATATACCATTGATATTACTGAGCGTAAGCATGAAGTGGAAAAAGCATTGCAAGAACGTGAAGCCCAATATTATGGCATTTTTAATGCGGCAACCGATGCGTTTCTTATCTTCAATTTTGCTAAAAGGATTGTAGAGGCTAATTTTCAAGCACAAAAAATGTATGGGTATTCTAAAGATGAATTTGCCATATTGCCCTACAAAAACATCGTTCATCCCGACTATTATCCCATTTTTGAAGATTTTTTATCAGATATTCAAAATTCGGGGGAATTTCAAGCCGAATCGGTGAATATCCGTAAAGCGGGTACGGCGTTTGAGGTCGAAATCAGAGGAAGCACTTTTAACTATAAGGGAACTCCTCACTTATTGGTGGTTATCAGAGATATTACTGAACATAAGCAGATGGTAGAAAAGTTGGCACAGGCTAAAGAAGCGGCAGAAGCAGCGAACTATGCCAAAAGTGCGTTTTTAGCCAACATGAGCCATGAACTCAGAACACCGCTCCATGCCATCTTAGGCTTCGCCCAAATTCTCGAAGAAGAGAAAAACATCAATTCCAAAGAAGCGCAAAAATCAATTCGCATTATTTACAAATCTGGCGAAAATTTACTGCTCCTCCTCAATGACATTTTGGATATAACCACAATTGAAGCCGGGAAATTGCAACTCAATCCAAAGGATTTTTATTTACATGATTTTCTAAAGCGTATTGCCGAAATCATTCAGTTACGCGCAGATCAGAAAAACATCAATTTTACCTGTGATTTTCAATCAGAACTACCAAATATGGTTAATGGCGATGTTATCCGATTACGCCAGGTGTTGATTAATTTACTGGGTAATGCCGTCAAATTCACTGCAACGGGCTTCATCAATTTTAAAGTCAGTCAGCTTATGAATAAAACCTTTTTTCAAATCAAAGATACGGGATGTGGCATTGCCCCTGATGAATTGAAAACGCTTTTTCAACCCTTCAAAAAAATTGGTGATTACACCCATAAAACAGAAGGTTCTGGATTGGGTTTATCTCTCAGCAAACAGCTGATAGAAATGATGGGTGGTCAGCTTAATGTCAAAAGCACCCTTAATGAAGGCAGTGTATTTTGGTTTGATTTAATACTCACATCTGATTGGCAACAAATGTACGAACCGAAATCAGGACAAGTGCTTAATCTGAACAGTGCTGATTTAGAAAAAGGTTTCGATCAACCTATTAGTTTATCTACGCAAATTTTTAATCGAACTGAAATGGTTGGACCATCAAATGAGGTGGCTAAAATGCTGTACAACCTTGCAATGCAAGGAGATATAAGCCGTCTTGCTGAAGAAGCGGTTAAATTAAAAAAAGACGAGAAATTAAAACCTTATATCACAAAACTGTTACAGTTAACGAGTGAATTTAAGATACAAAAAATTCGTGATTTGATAAAACCTTATATTAATGATGAATGATGCGAATTAAGAGCTGATGTTACGCAAAGCGATTCTATTTGAGCTTAGAAATCCGATTTTTTCAAAAATCGGATTTCTCAAACCTCGTTTCGCCGCTTAGAAATCCGATTTTTTTTTAAATCGGATTTCTTAAACCTCGTTTTTTGGTTAAAAACCAAACGATTTTTATTCATGGTTTCGCATTTTTGAATAGTGAAATAGGTTCATCATTCACCATTCATCATTCATAATTCATCGTGATGAAACAAGTTAAAAATAGTAGCAGTAATAAAATTTTAAGAATTCAGCGCGAGCGTTTGATTCAACAATTACATCACCAAGGTATTAAAAATTCAAAAGTTCTGGAGGCGATGCGTACAATCCCCCGGCATTTTTTTATTGATGAAGCCTTGTCTGCTCACGCTTATGCTAATCACGCTTTACCTATCGGATATGGGCAAACGATTTCACAACCTTATATTGTTGCTCGTATGACAGAAGCCTTGTTGAGCCAAGGGCCTCTTGATACGGTATTAGAAGTGGGTACGGGTTGTGGTTATCAAACGGCTATATTGGCTCAATTGGTAGGCAAAGTGTATAGTGTTGAACGGATGAAGCGTTTATCTGAAAAAGCCCATAAACGCTTGAATTTATTGGGAATAAACAATGTACAATTACACCATAGTGATGGGCGATGGGGAAGAACGGAAAATGCACCCTATCAAGGCATTATAGTCACAGCTGCACCGCCAAAGATAGTTACCTAAACCATAGTATTTAATGGTATGACATGGAACTAACAGAGAGCTGATTATTATCAGCAGGAGTTAAACAAGAGCATCACACCTTGGCATGTTCAATCCAGTGCCTCGCTCTGTGGCAAAACATTAAGGGTAGCGGAAACGTGAATGTGTGTTTTGTGTAAAAACCTTGTTTAACAATCTCAAGGATTACTTTTCGAGGCTAAAGTTTTTTCTTTAAAAAAACTTTAGCCTCGAATCGAGGCTAAAGTTTTTTCTTTAAAAAAACTTTAGCCTCGAAACTTCTTTTTTTTGGGAGAGCTTAAAAGCTAATGAAAGTTTATGTCATTAATAAAAATGGTCATTTTTTAATGCCATGCAAACCATCCAAAGCAAGAAAATTGTTGCGTGATGGGAAAGCAAAAGTGGTCAAACGCACGCCGTTTACCATTCAACTCACATGGGATTGTGAAGAAAATACCCAGCCGATTACTTTAGGTATTGATAAAGGCAGTAAAACCACTGGATTTTGTGGAGTTGGAAATGGTGAAATTTTGATTTCTGGTCATATAAACCACCGCACCGATGTTAGCAAAAAGATGACAGTCAGAGCAGCAAACCGAAGACAACGCCGCAGTCGTTTATGGTATCGTACACCTCGGTTTTTAAATCGCTCATCTTCAAAACGCAGTGGTCGCTTACCACCTTCAATAAAAACTAATATTGATGAGGTATTGCGCGTGGTTAAAAAACTGCCTTTACCCATCACTAGTGTGATTGTTGAGGATGTATTGATCGATATTGCCAAATTAAACAACCCCCAACTGCAAGGTAAAGACTACCAACAACCCAATCGTCTGCATGAAAATCTACGTTTAGCAACACTGTTACGAGATGATTTTAGTTGCCAACAATGCAAAATTAAAAATACCCGTTTGGAAGCCCATCACATTCAGCCAAAATCTCAAGGAGGCAAAGAGACGATTAAAAATTTGCTCACCCTGTGTTCAGCCTGCCATACTAAACTTCATGCAGGAAAAATTAAACTGAAAAAATCAGGGGTATCAGGATTTAACGACCAAATAGCACAAAGAACCATGCTGGGTAAACGTTATTTGGAACAAAGTTTACGCCATGATTATAATTTTGCAAAAGTTTATGGTTATCAAACGGCCTATTTTAGAAAACAACTTGGCTTGGAAAAAGACCATGATAGCGATGCACTGGCGATTGCAACCATGAAGCACGGTGAAAAAATAGACTTCCATAGACATAATTTCTATATGATTAATTTCCGTGCAAAACAAACACGACGTTTGTACCGTGATTTACCTGTTAAAGGCAAAGGTAGAGTTAAATATCAAGTAAATAAAAGTTCTGGTGGATTCAGTAAAGGAGATATTGTGTTAGTTAAAAATAAATATGTAAAACAAATCAATTCAATATACTCAAATGGTTCATTAGCTTTTAAACGACAAAAAGGTGAGCCAAATTCCTCAGGACCACAAAATTGTCGCTTGCTTGAGCGTCAAAGTACAATGGTATTTTCTTCTATATAATTCTATTTTATACGATGGAATCAGTGAATGTATATAATACCTAATACATTGTTAGAGCAGTTAGCATTGGGGGGATGTTTAATTATTCCTGTCGGAGGCTCTAATCGACAAAAGTTACTGAAAATCATTCGTAACCGTTTCAACCACTATGAGCAATATCTATTGGAGAATGTCAAATTTGTTCCCCTGCGTGAGGGTTTAAGCTGAAATTAAGTTTTGACATTCTACGTGAGCGCGTCGTTATAACTGACAATATTCATTAACTCATTGAATATGTTAGAGTTATTTTTCATTTAATCATTCTTTCTATCAGTTGATTGCTCAGTTGAATTGCTAATTCTTCGTCAGTTTTAGCCGTTTCAATAATTTCCTGTGCTTCTCTATCAGAGATTAATGTAAATTGTTTTTGGTTTGGACACAAACTCTCGTTTAAATCACCGGGTTCAAATTTATCTAAGTTATTTCCATAACTTCTCTTATTGATTTTTATTATTTCCTGCCCCGTATCGCTGAGTAAATACACAAACAACTTGTTTATAAGTTGTTCGCCAAACATATTTGGATAAAAACAATGAAAACATGTAAAATTAATAGCCGTTGTTAAATTTCTTATTACTTTTAGGCGATTTCTAGTGAACACGCCGAACAAAATTGAAGCTGGCTTTCTATGTTCAATTTTATACCAAGGGTTTCTTTTATTTGTAAGGTATCTCTTGTTGTATCCTAAGTTTTCACCTTGTTTTATGTAGTGACTAATTTCTGGCTTTTCATGATCTTTCACATCTAAACAATAAACAGGTTTATCTGCATTATAAAGTGTAGAAAAATCATCTTCAGTAAAGATTGCTTTTCGTACCTGTTGACTTTTTGTAATGCACTTACATAGATTATTATCATCAATATTCAATTCTGCAATATTTGATTTAGTTAGCGAAAAAAAATCATTTGCTCCAGTAGCTATTCCCCTTGTAAATGTTCCATATAGAGATAAACTACAGAAACCATCTGGCGGTTCTCGTTCAGAAAACAATGATAATATAATGGGTGTCCATTTTTTGTTGTATGGTAAATCGGATGATTTAATTTGACGCTGATAAAACTGGCTAATATCAGTTATTTTATTAATTTCCTCATTCGCCTGAATTTGTGTAATTTTTATCGTTTTTTCTTTACCGTCATTTTTACAAAGAAGAATGCAGACGGTTGTAGTTGCATCTGGAAAAATATCTTTTTCATTTAAAAAAATTATTATTTGCTTTAACAAATGATTTTCAAGGAGGCTTTTCTTAATTTCTTTTCCATAGCCAGTATTAAAAAACTCGAATGGCATAATAAATGCCAAATTTCCATTATAATTCAATTCTTTTAATGCTTTCACCAGAAAAATGGAAGCAATATTAGAATACCCAACAAGTTTTTTGCCTATTTGTTTTTCGATTTTAGGTAATACATCATGTCTTTTAAGAAATTTCTGGAACCTCATATATGGAGGATTGCAGATAATACCATCAAAAGTGGCAATATCCGCTTCAAGATAGTCCCCCTTAATTATTTTAAAATCCTTTGCACTACCATCAAGATTAAGGTAACTAAGAATACCTTCGTCAATTTCGTATCCTGTCAATTGTATATTTTTATGCTTAATCTTTTTTATTTCATCATAAAAAATGCCTAAACCAAACGCGGGATCTAATATGGACTGTGGGTTATCTTTCATAACCCATCCAGCCATCAGATGTGCAACTGAAGATGGTGTAAAAAACTGAGCATATTCTTTTCTATGACTAAGCGGAATTTCTAATATGTAATTAGCTTCAAGCATTTATAATATCTCGTATAAAGATTTTTTGATCCAGATATCCTTTACCACCCTCAAAAGTGACATAAAAGAGCAAACGACCTCTATCTAATTCTTTCATAGCTGATTTATGATATGGCATATCAATTTTTCCTAGAACCTCTTTACCCACTTTAACATTTATCTTTATTGTCGTTTTGCCTTGATTTTTTACATCTCTTTCGATTGAAAAATTTTTCCCTTCATTATCATCATTAGAAACGAGTTCAAGAATATCTTGGAATGAAATGACATACGCTTTATCAAAAAAAACTTGTAAGTAGAAATGCTTGACATTGTACTTTTGTATCCATCTGTTTACGAGTGCAATATCTTCCATCTTTGGAGTAATACTCAGATAATCTCGCTTGTGTAATATTTTAATATTCTCTTTCAATTCTTTTAAAAGCTCAGTTAGGCTCCTTAATTCTGGCGTTAATGACCAAGAAGGCCGTCTAAAGTCTAATTCTCTATATGTATCATCTGTAGCTTGTAAGATAAGATTGTAAATAACTTTATTTTTCCGCTCAAGTAGTTTTGCTAGTTCGCTAGAAAAGATTTTTTCACGAATAGTTGCACATTTATTTATTGCCTCCTCTTGCCTTTTATCCATAAAAGCAGTGTATTTAGCAATTAAAAAAGAGCTTGATCTGACTTCTAAAGCCGCTATAGCTTTTCTTACCTGTTCGTCATTTTCAATGTCAACATTTCTATTTGGAAAATCAGTTAATTTAAAAATTAAAAGATCGGGTTTTTTTCCTATTATATTTAGTTCATTCTGATATTCCTTATAGAAATCAGCAAAACCTTCATCTCCAGCCGCTATTGATTCAGTTCGACCATATTTAACAGCAAAATATTCATCTGAAAATTCGTTAATTGCTTTATAAACAACTTGTTCAGCCCAATCGCCTTGTTGCTTATTGCTAAGAAATTCAGAATTTGCCATTGTCGGTGGCCGCCCCATTATTTGTATTTCTGTATCAATTTCAAGCGGTGATTGCGTTATCAATTTTTGAATGTTGTTTTTATACATTATTTTCTCCATGATTTTTAAGAATATTAACAATCTTTGCTAATTCATTACGTTCATATTCATTTTTTTCCTAGCGCGTCGATCATTGTAAATTGACTCAATATAAAAAACAATGATAGAATGTCAATAACTAATAACTGATAACTGATAACTAATAACTAATGTGGCAAGAACGGGCATTTAAAATACTCTTATTATTTTTTACTGTAAGCCTCTTACTGGTTTCAATTTTGGTCTACAATTACGTCCATGAAAAAAACCAAATTGAGCAGACGGCTCAAAATCGGGTAAAGCAGATAACAGTTGATACGATGGCACAAATAGATACAAAGCTAGATCAACTGTCGTCCATTGCTAACGCCCTTGCAAATGATATTCGTACAGGAAAATTGCCTCAATCTCAAATTATTAACGAATTAGAAAAAACAATGGAGGTAACGCCCCATCTGTTTGGGATTGGAGTGGCTTATATTCCTTATATCAATAATCCCCAAGAGCGGCGGCAATCGCCCTATTATATTAACAAAAAAGGTTCGTTACAAATTGAGGAAGAATTTCCGATCCAACTTTTTATCACTCCCTGTTCTCATAACGATTTGACAAAATATGGTAGAATGCCCACCTGTGTTGTATTCATAGAATATTCTCTGAATGATATCAAGTCATTGATGAAAAATATTGATGTGGGTAAAACAGGTTATGGCTTTATCCTTTCAAAAGAAGGGGTTTTCTTAAACCATCCTCTTGAAAAATATGTCAAAGAGCGCGAAACCATCTTTGAACCAGCTGAAATAAGGAACGGCGCACTTAAAATGCTTGGTGAGCATGATGTGATAGATTATCTGGATGAGCGAACTGGACAATCTGCTTGGATATTTTACCAAATCATTCCAACAACGGGATGGATAATGGGTACGCTGGTTGTCAAAAATGAAATACTTCCTAAAACGACGAAATTAGAGCATAAGCTAATCAAGATTGGATTATGGTTTCTTGCCCTTATTGTGTTTTTTTTGGCACTACTTTTTCGGGCTTATGAAGGCGAGAGGTTTCGTCTTTGGATTGTTGTTTTATCAGCCTCTGCACTCTTATTAGTCAGCTTAGAGTTTGTTTGGTCTCTCGTGCAAACGTCACCAAAGGGGAATGAAGGTAAAATTGTTGAAGGTACAATTATTGTAGATAAAGCAGGTTTACATCAACTGATTTCCGCTAATACATCGTCTAAATCTTCTCCAAACTATGTTATTCCTACAAGAGTTTCTATTGACTCCATCAAATTTGCTGAACAGAAAGCGATTATAAAAGGTTATATTTGGCAAAAGTACCCTGATATTCATCAAGAAATCACTCGTGGTTTTACCTTACCAGATGTAGTCTCTCCAACAATTATTGAAGAGTCTCGTCATCAGGAAAATAAGACAGAAGAAATAAAATGGTTTTTTGAAGGAGCCCTGCGTCAACAATTTGATAACTCAAAATACCCTCTTGATAAAAGAGAAATGAGTTTGCTGATACATCATGTTGATAAGAACGTTTATTTGATACCTGATTTAGAGGCTTATCACTCTTTAAAGCCAAGCACAGTTCCCGGTATTAAATCTGATATGATTATACCCGATTGGCTTATGAAAAGTAGCTTTTTTAACTATCGAACCCATCAATCTGGAATAGATGTGGAAGATAAGGTAGAGAATTTTTCCAACCTTTATTTTACGGTTTTGGCACAAAGAGATTTTCTAAAACCCTTTATCTATAGCGTATTGCCTCTTATTGTTGTCGGTGTTATGCTATTTGCGATCCTATTGCTTTTAGGAGGAGTGGGTTCATTTGGCAACATTATTGCGCCCTTATTGGCTTTATTTATTGGTGTTATCCTTGCACATATTGGATTGAGAAAAGAGATAGCTGCGCCAGATATACTTTTTATTGAGTATTATTATTTAGTAACTTATGTTGCCATTTTGGCGGTTATTGCGAGTTATTTTCTTTTCCATAAAAATAGGCTTCAATTTATCCAATATCGTAATGGTTTAGTCGTAAAATTGCTTTTTTTGCCATTAACTCTGATTAGCATTTTGGGGATTACGATTTGGGTATTTTACACTTGAAAATGCGAATTAAGAGTTAAAATTGGAGTTCGAGGTTTAAGTTTTTTGAAGAAAAACTTAAACCTCGAAAACGCTTCAGCTTTGGCGTTTTTTGGACTGACAAAGCTAAAGCGTTGTACTCCTGTTTTGGACTGACAAAGCTAAAGCGTTGTACTCCTGTTCATATTAACCATTAACAATTAACCATTGCTAATTATGACATTCAAAACCATTTTAACCAGCACCGCTTATTTCATTCTGGCATTAAGCATTGTTCTTACGTTCACGATTTATGATCTCATTGAAAGAGGAGATAGCGATATTGAAAAATATCAGAATGATGAACTCTTGAGAATCAAACAATCTCTCAAAGATCATGTCGATATGGCTTATGCAATGATAGATATCAATTACAAAAACGCTCGGGATAAGGCTTACCTAGAAAAATATTATGGTCGTCGTTTGACGAACGTTATTGACATTGCTGAGAGCATTATCAACTCAAAAGTTGAAGCGGTAAAAAATCAGGAACTGACGCTTTTTGAAGCTCAGGCACAGGCGGCGGCAGAGATTAAGAAGCTCCGATATGATAACGGCAAAGGTTCTATTTGGATCACTGATACCACTTCGCCATTTCCAAAAATGGTTATGCACCCCATTGAACCATCACTTGACGGTCAGGAAATGAAAGACCATAAATATAATACGGCTTTAGGAAAGGGCCAAAATCTTTTTGTCGCGGCATTGGAAAAGAGTCAGGCACATGGTAAAGGTTTTATTAATTATCTTTGGCCTAAAAAAACAGAAGGTGTTACTCATAAAGCACTCAAGCTGGCTTATGTGAGATTATTCCAAGAATGGGACTGGATTATTAGTACAGCCGTTTATGTTGATGACGCGGGTTATGATGCCATAGAAAAAACGATAGATGAGTTGAGACAAATGAAGTATAACAATGGGGTTGGGTATTTTTGGGTAAATAGCACTTCCGATACCAATATGGTAATGGAGTCAAATTTACCCTCCATTGAAGATCAGATTTTAGATAACGATAAAATTAAAAATCTGTTCAACTCATTTATTGAGGTTTGCAAAAAACAAAATGGCAGTGGCTTTATCAAATACAAATGGCCTAAAAATACAATGGAAGGCGGCTTGCCTCAAGAAGCTAACAAATTGTCTTATGTTAAGTTACATGATCCATCCGGTTTAATCGTAGGAACCAGTGTCTATCTTGATCACTTGGAAAAAATTTCTTCTGCAAAAAAAGCGAGTGTTGAAGAGGAAATAACGTTATTAGTAACCAAGATGGTCATTATTGCTATGATTGCTGTTTTTTTGATTGGTATTATAGGTTATTTGCTGGGCAAACTTTTTCCAAAAGGTAAAAAGACGGTTAAACCACATTCTATGGCAGGCTCATCCTCTGTTGTGAAACCCGCCCCGGTTTCAACGAATCATTTCGTGACTCAAGAAATACCTGTATTCAGTCAGGGCGGCACTGATCAGAGCACATTAGAGACGAATGAGTGTATAAGGATGGTTCAAGAAATCACCAAAACGCTGATAGCAGAGCAATCCAAATTATTGGATAGGGCATTACAGGGCGTTTCACCAAGGAATAATCAATCTGTTATTGGCAATACGTCTGAAATGACGAATCAAGTCAAACAAGTCACTGATGAAGTCAAACAATTAGCCAATCAAACCTATCGAACGATTGATGATATGAAAAAGATGGTTGAAACAAATCAAGCACCGTCTCAAACGACTAATAGTGCTGATATTCCTAATTTAAATCAGGTGATGGGGAATTTGGATAAGATGGTTGGCAAGGACATAAAGATGTTTTGATTTGATGTTACGCATTATGTTTCCAAGTTGTTTAAGAAGCGGCGAAACGAGGTTTAAGAAATCCGATTTTTGAAAAAAAATCGGATTTCTAAGTTTGAATAGAATCGCTTTGCGTAACATCAGGTTTTAATTTGATGTCCAAAGCTAAAGCGTTATACAATTGGAGTACAACGCTTTAGCTTTGGGCGTTTTTTGGAGTCCAACGCTTTAGCTTTGGATGACTCGACTTAATAGCATTATCCCATCCCTTGCATTTTATTTAGACAGAGGAAATTTATTGAGAATAACAGAGGAAATTTTAATATGGTAAAATCTGAAGCCATCTCTCTCTCTCTGATACAGGTCAGTTTTCACTTTCTAAGAAGTTACAGGATAGGCTTAAATGGAAATCTGGCATGAAATTCACAATTATTTTGGTCGATAAAGGACTTTTTATCAGACCAATCTCTCCAAAAGGCAAACATCGTTTAGAGGATTTACGTGGTTTTCTTAAACATGAAGGAAAACCAATTTCTGATGATGTTTTATTTTCTCCAGTTGATTATAAACGAAAAAAGTTTTTAACTTACTGATTTATAACATATTTTTTAAGTCGTTCTCTCTAAAAAAAGAACAACTATGAAATACGATTTAGCAAAGTTTTTCAAACTCTTATTAATTGTGCTACCTATTTCACAGGCTTTTGCTATTCCACCTAATGACGATTTAGCGGCGGCTATTGATATTGGCAACACATTTCCCTACAGCGATACTCAACAAATCAATACAGCAAGCAACGAATCAAAAGCCGTTTTATCAAGTTGTACAACACATAGCAGCAATAATGTCTGGTATCAATATACACCGATAACAGATAAAACGGTGGTACTAGATACCTTTGATTCTAACTCTGATACGGTACTTTCTATATGGATAGGAACGAGCCATCCCCTCATTGAGTTGGCTTGTAATGATGATGCTAATGAAGAACAGGCACAATCACAACTCAGCATGGCTTTCAGTGCTGGAGAAACCTACTATATCAATATTAGTTATTCCTTATTAGACGAATCAGACAAAAGCGTTATTTTAGCATTGAAAGCCACTTCAAATTCGACTTTTGAAGAAATGGCGGTGGTTGGAATGGGCATTTCTCCAGATGGCGAATTTTTTTACACAAATAGTTACTTCATCAGTTTTATGACGACAAACAGCGGATTATCTGGCAACAACTTGAAAATTGATAGCACAGATGAAGTCACTCTCTCCGCAACTATCAAGATTGATGCGCTTCATATTGGAGAGAGTGCAGATATTTTAATGGTTGCCATATATCAAACCGAAGGGAATCAAGAACAATTTATGCGTCATGGTGATATTTGGAAAGCATGGCGAGGTCAGATCGCTTCACTAGCCGCCGCTGTGGAAAACAAAAAGTTACCTGAAACTTTGGAAAACAGAGTTTATCAAGGGCCCCTCTCCGCATTAGGACTCCAATTTCCAAGTCGCTTAACCCTTTATGTCGGCTATCGCTTAGAAAATGGAGACCTTATTTTCAACGGTATAGAACCTATTGACTTTTATATTCAATAAGTTAAAGCATCTTGCAAAACTTACTTTTTCGAGTTTAAATTTAGAATTTGAGGCTAAAGTTTTTTGTACTTAAAGTACTGAAGCATAAGTTTTAAGACTTTTTGGAGTCCAACGCTTTGGCTATGACCAAATGACTAGCGACCAAAGCTAAAGCGTTTTCGAGGTTTTCGTTTTTTTAAAAAAAAACGAAAACCTCGAACTCCATCATATCCGATATGCTTCAGTACTTAAAAAAAGTCATTTACTTTAATTCATTCATTGACCAACGTGGATACGCGCTAAAGCCCAAAGGTTCAGATTGACCCGCCATAAGTTGTAAAGAACCCGCATAAGCTATCATCGCACCATTATCAGTACAAAATATCGGACGAGGATAATAAACAACAGCCCCCATTTTATCAGCCACTTCTCTCAAACGAGTACGCAAACGCTGATTTGCACCCACACCGCCTGCCACAACTAAACGTTTTAAGCCCGTCTGCTGTATAGCGCGGCGACATTTAATCGCCAAAGTCTCTACGACAGCTATTTCAAAAGCGCGTGCAATATCAGCGCGAGTTTGCTCATTTTGAACTTGCGCTCGCCAAGTGGTCAATACAGAAGTTTTTAAACCACTGAAACTAAAATCTAAACCAGGGCGTTGTGTCATAGGACGAGGAAAATGAAAGACATCAGGGTTGCCACGTTCTGCCAATCGTGCGATGGCAGGACCACCTGGGTAACCTAATCCCAACAATTTAGCCGTTTTATCAAAAGCCTCTCCCACCGCATCATCGACAGACTCTCCCAGTACAGTATATTTTCCCCTAGCAGCAACTTCTACCAATTGAGTATGTCCTCCTGATACCAGTAGCGCAAGGAAGGGAAAACGCGGTGCGGGCTTCTCAAGCATTGCAGCGAGTAAATGTCCCTCCATGTGGTGAACACCAATAGCTGGCACTTGCCAAGTCCAAGCTAAACTACGCCCTACAGCTGCCCCCACTAATAACGCGCCGATTAAACCAGGGCCAGCAGTATATGCTACACCCTTGATTTCACTCTGTTTTATCAGATTTTCATGTAATAATTTTTTAATCAGTGGTATGAGTTTGCGAACATGATCGCGGGAGGCTAATTCTGGCACAACCCCACCATATTGGGCGTGTATATCTATTTGACTATGCAAAGCATGCCCTAATAACAAGCCTTGCTCCGAATCATATACGGCTACGCCTGTTTCATCACAAGAAGTTTCTATGCCTAATACACGCATTTCAGTTGTATTTCTCTTTTCATTAAATGATTTGACTATTTTAAAGATTTACCGTAAGATTTTCAATCTGTCATTAACTGATAACGAATAACTGTATGGAACAAAGCGATAAAAATAACGCACCAATTATTGAAGAAATACCAATTATTGAAGAAAGAAACGAGGAAATTGAGCCTGTCGAGTTTTTCTTTACGCCCCACACCCTGCCCGAAATGGACTTTAAGACATTAGGCTTACTCGGAAAAATGGTATCCAATCATTGTTTATTACAATACTTTAGGATGCCACCAATTGAAGTCGAGATTTGCAGAGGAATACGGAAACTCTTTGCCTGGCATGACAATCTACAAGAAGAATGTAAGGCTGAAGAAAAAGAGCCGTTGACAGAAGAAGAATTACCAAATTTGTGGATTATATCAACTTATATTCCTGATGAGTTGTTGGAGCTTTTTAACGCAAAAAATCAGCTTTCTGACTGGTGTCAAGGCGTTTATATCACAGAAGAGGGATTTCAAACAGGCTTGGTTTCCATTGATCGTCTTCCAGACACGTTTGATACACTTTGGCTCAGGCTATTAGGTATCGGGAAGACACAAGAGCAAGCCATTACACAACTCCTCGCACTCCCTCAAGAAAACCTTCTACGCAACAAAATACTCAATTTCATTGGAAATTGGTGGATAGAAACACAAAACGAGGAAGAAATAACGGAGGAATATGAGGAATTGTTCGCGGTGTTATCCCCCATTTATCAAGAATGGCAAAAGGAGAATGATAAATGTGTTTAATGGTTTTCGAGGTTTTAGTTTTTTGAAAAAAAACTAAAACCTCGAAATGGTGAAACTAAACCTGACAGGTTTTAAAAACCTGTCAGGTTTGGCTTAAAGGTTTTGGAAGTGATTAAAGTCTCATTCCTCAGTGATTTGCTATTTACAACGCTCCGCAATTCGCATGACAGCACTGCGAGATCGTGGATTCGCCGCAACTTCAGCAGCAGTCGGAAAAATGGGCTTACTAATAACACGTAAACTGGGAGATAACATATCTTTCGTTACTGGCACTTCTTGTGGAAAATCATCGCCCCGAACACAATCACGAATAAATCGTTTTACAATACGATCCTCAAGAGAATGAAAACTAATAACGACTAAACGCCCACCTGGCGCTAAAACATCTAACACTTGTGGCAAAGTCTGCTGCAACTGCTCAAGCTCGCGATTGATAAAAATGCGTAACGCTTGAAAAGATCGCGTCGCAGGATGTTTAAATTCCTCTCGTTTTCCCTTTCTAGGGGGGGGATGAGCGGCTGCAATAATATCTGCTAACTGGCGCGTCGTTTTTAATGGCTTTTGCTCACGTATTGCGACGATTGCACGCGCGATGCGCCGCGCAAAACGCTCTTCACCATAAGTTTTTAACACCGTCGCAATATCATTGACCATTGCTTTAGATAACCATTGTGCTACACTTTCACCATTTTCAGGATTCATACGCATATCCAAGGGACCATCGCGCATAAAACTAAATCCTCTGTTTGAGACTTCAAGTTGCGGTGAAGAAACACCCAAATCTAATAAGAGACCATCGACTTTACCGATGAAGCCACATTTTTCAATATATTGACCTAATTGGGCAAAAGGACTATGGATAATACTAAAACGTTTATCAGTGAGAGACAGGGCAGCTTGCACGGCTTCGGGGTCCTGATCAAAAGCCACAACACGCCCAGAAGGCCCTAAACCATTTAAAATCGCTTGAGTATGTCCCCCTCGCCCAAAAGTGCAATCGACATAAATACCATCAGAGCGCAAGTTTAATGCCTCTAACACTTCCAATAATAAAACAGGTTGATGTGAAAAATTAAGAGATTTTGATTTTGACACAATAATTGATTGATTTTCAACGCTTTAGCTGGAGTACAACGCTTTAGCTTTGGAATTTGGAGTCCAAACCTTTAGATTTGGAATTTGGAGTCCAAACCTTTAG
>JAOZSV010000215.1 GCA_029939505.1 Thiotrichaceae bacterium
GGACTCCAAACGCCCAAATCTAAAGGTTTGGACTCCAAACGCCCAAATCTAAAGGATTCGAGGTTTTAGTTTTTTGAAGAAAAACTAAAACCTCGAATGGACTCCAAAAAACGCCCAAATCTAAAGGATTCGATTCGAGGTTCAAGTTTTTTTACAGAAAAAACTTGAACCTCGAATTTAGTTTTTTTGAAAAAAAAACTAAAACCTCGAATGGACTCCAACATTTCAACTCATTAATTTAAAGTAATAATTGGAGAAGAGGATAAATTGCCCATTGAGATGAACATTTCATTTAGACGTTTGACAAACGCCGCTGGATCGTCCAATTGTCCCCCTTCACTGAGCAAGGCTTGCTCAAATAAAATAAACGCCCAATCTTGAAAACGTGTTTCATCCTTTTCCTTTTTGAGGGCTTCCACAATTGGATGTTGGGGATTGATTTCCATTATGGGATTACTACCAGGGATCGTTTGTCCTGCCGATTTGAGTAGGCGTTCTAAACTCGCATCCATCGCTTGTTCATCGGCGACTAAACAGGCTGGCGATGTGGTCAAACGGTGCGTGATCCGCACTTCTTTTACCTTTTCACCTAATGCGGTATTGACGCGATCCAATAATGGCTTTAAGGCATCTGTGGCTTTTTCAGCCTCTTTTTTCTCTTCCTCATCTTCCAAATCGCCTAAGTCCAAGTCACCTTTAGTGATCGATTGCAACGATTTGCCATCAAATTCAGTCAATTGTGTGCTCACCCATTCATCAATTTGGTCAGTGAGCAACAAGACTTCAATCCCTTTATTGCGGAAAATTTCTATATGCGGGCTGTTTTTCGCTGCTAAAAAACTATCGGCTGTGATGTAATAAATATTTTTCTGCCCTTCTTTCATGCGTCCAACATAATCTTCCAACGTGATGACAGGTGCGGGATTATCATCATGCGTTGTTGAAAAACGCAACAGTTTGGCAATACGCGGCTTATTGTTATGATCATCAACAATGCCTTCTTTAAACACTTTGCCAAATTCTTTCCAGAAAGTGGCATATTTCTCAGGCTCATTTTTCGCCATGTTTTCCAGCGCAGACAGGATTTTTTTCACCGTGCCTTCGCGGATAGCGTCGATTTGCTTATTGTGCTGCAACATTTCCCGCGAAATATTGAGCGGTAAGTCGTTGCTATCAATGATGCCGCGAACAAAGCGTAAAAAAGGGGGTAGCAGTTTATCATTATCATCCATGATAAAAATGCGCCGCACGTACAATTTTACGCCACGATGATTGGTACGATCCCATAAATCAAAGGGCGCACGGGCTGGAATAAACAGCAATGTGGTATATTCGTTTTTGCCTTCGACTTTGTTGTGAAGGTGAGCCAGTGGCGCTTCAAAATCATGAGCAACCTGTTTGTAAAAATCGGTATATTCTTCGTCAGTGATTTCCGATTTTGCCAGTGTCCATAGGGCTTTCGCAGTATTAACCACCTCTTCTTCAATGGTGGTTTCATTTTTTTCCTCATCAGTCGTCACCTTGGGCATGATGATAGGCAAGGTGATATGATCAGAATATTTTTTGATGATGCTATGTAAACGATAATCCGATAAAAATTCGTCTTCATCGGACTTCAAATGCAAAATCACTTCCGTGCCATGCTGTTCGCGTTCAAGCGTTTCGATGCTAAAGTCGCCATCCCCGCTGGATTCCCATTTTACTCCATGCGAGGTTTCTAATCCTGCACGACGTGTCAACAATGTTACTTTGTTGGCAACGATAAATGATGAATAAAACCCAACTCCAAATTGTCCAATTAATTGGGTGTCTTGAGCTTTATCGCCCGTCAAAGATTTAAAAAAGGCTTGTGTACCTGATTTGGCAATTGTGCCAATGTTATCTATAACTTCCTCACGCGACATGCCAAAACCATTATCGCGTACTGAGATAGTTCTTGCATCTTTATCGATATTGATCCAAATTTTGAGATCGGCATCGCCTTCATATAGCGCATCATCTTTTAAGGCATTAAAACGCAGTTTATCGGCTGCATCTGAGCCATTAGAAATTAACTCGCGCAGAAAAATTTCCTTGTTGCTATACAAGGAATGTATCATTAAATCAAGTAGTTGCTTGATTTCAGTTTGAAAACCAAGGGTTTCTTTATGTGCTTCAACAGTCATTAAGGACTCACCTTTGCATATTAATTAAACAGGCATTTATATAGATATCCTAAATGAGTTGTAAATTATGACGGGCAGAAACCAAGTTTTTTCAAAAAACTTGGTTTCTATAAATCTACAAATCATTTAGGCTCACTATATAAGGGTATAAGGGACAGTTTCAAGGTTTATATATAAGAAAATATTTTGCAATGATATAATAAAAACGTCATTTTTTCATGTTAACCCCCTATTTTTCAAAACCTCAAAAGTTTGCAATAATTGTTTTTGAGGTTTAAATTTTTCTTCAAAAAACTTAAACCTCGAAATTTATAATTAAAAAAACATTAATTTTTGTATTTTAGAGGAATCATCTAAAATCATCTCTCATTCTCAAACCATTGGACTAAAAAAACATGCCCCCATACATTGAACATTTTTTTTCAGCGAATCAAGATTTATTGTGGTTATTAACGGTTGTAATTGATTTATCCATCACGCTACTACTTTATAGGTTTTTTGGTAAAATGGGATTATATACTGTTGTGATACTCAATATTATGTTAAGTAATTTTCAAGGTCCTAAATTAATAGTCATTTTTGGCATGGAAACCAGTTTAGGCGTTATATTATATTCTGGTATCTATTTCGCCACTGATTTATTAAGTGAAAAATATGGCAAAAGAGAAGGACAACGTGCAGTATTATTAGGTTTTGCAGCCAGTGTGATTATGGTTATTATGATTTATATTAGCTTACTGTTTTTGCCCTCTGAAACAAAACATGCTAAAGAGGTTCATGAAGCGATAAGCACTCTATTTAACTTTGCTCCCCTTTTTGTTTTTGGCTCCCTTTTCGCCTATCTGATCACACAAAGTCTTGACGTTTGGATATTTCATTATATCAAAGAAAAAACACAAGGAAAACATCTCTGGCTAAGAAATAATGGTTCAACGATTACCTCTCAGGCACTTGATACTTTGCTATATTCGACGATTGTGTGGGGCCCTGTTGTCGGTTTATGGAAGGGGATTGAATTGGCCTTTAGTAAATATATCATCAAAATCATTATTGCACTTATTGACACCATTTTCATTTACTGGGCACGAAATTGGAATATAGTTGATAAAGACTGGAATGAGTCACTTTAGTGAAGAGTGATCGAGGCTTACAGTTTTTCTTCAAAAAACTGTAAGCCTCGATCAGATTTGTAGGATGAAAAACATGAGCAGTATAAAATGGAATAATCGTTATCAAACAACAACAGATATGCCATCGCCCTGTCATGTCGTCGCCGCTTACACGCATTTATTACCCACCAACGGCACCGCATTGGACTTAGCCTGTGGTTTAGGAGCGAATGCTTTGTTACTTGCCCGTCACGGTTTAGATACTCATGCGTGGGATTATGCAGAAACTGCGCTTGAGCGTTTACAACGTGATGCAGAAACCCAACAAGTGCAAATTCATACCCAAATCCGTGATGTACTTATTGATCCGCCATCTCCCGCCACTTTTGATGTCATTGTCGTGTGTCATTTTTTAAACAGGCATTTAGCACCGACTTTGATACAAGCTTTGAAACCAAAAGGTTTACTGTTTTATCAAACATTTACGCGCACTTGCGTCAGCGAATGTGGTCCGAAAAATCCTGATTTTCGTTTAAAAGATAATGAGTTATTGCGTTTATTTAGCGATTTGCAAATAGTCGTTTATCGTGAAGAAGGTTATATTGGAGAGATAACAGAAGGTTTTCGTGATGAGGCATTATTAATTGCCCAAAAATTATAATTTTAGTTGCTTAGGAACGTGCATGAAATCAATTCCACCATGTTGAATCAGACCTGACAGGTTTTGGAAACCTGTCAGGTATTCGAGTCGAGGCTAACGTTTTTTCTTTAAAAAAACGTTAGCTTCGACTTGAGTTTTTTTGAAAACGAAATTCGAGGTTTGAGTTTTTTCTTCAAAAAACTCAATTCGATGTTCAAGTTTTTTTACTGAAAAAACTTTCACCTCGAATCGAATCGAATGTGGTCGATATTATTTCATGTACATTCCTTAAACTCATCCAATAATTTGAAAAAGTTATCTAGCGCATCAAATTCATCACGCGAAAAAAACAAAATGATTTGCATCCAAGATTGGTTTGTTTTAATTTCATAACGTTGTGCAATCCATCGTTGGAAACGAGTCCAAATTTTATCTTCTTCAGGATTAGACGGGCCAATAACCGCTTGATGGTAATTATAACCTCCTAAGAAAACTTGCAATCTGACAATTGATTTGTTACCGAGAAAATGCTCTGGCCGTTTTTGAATATTTTCTAATAATTCAAAGAGTTCCATTTTTTTACCTCATTAAAATGGTATGGTTTCGATTTTGGCATGGGGTGGTTTTAAAAACAAACCATTTTCGCCACCCAAATCATTTTCCCATTTGTGATATGAAATTCCTTTTGGATTCAAGTTGTCAAAAACCTGATGACCGACTTTCACCGCATAATGCTTTCCATTAGTTGTGATCGGTTTACCTAATAAATCTGAATAAAGAAAGGGCGTTGAGGAAGTGATCGAGGCTAAAGTTTTTCTTCAAAAAACTTTAGCCTCGATCATTAAGATATTCGCCATGAATAGCTTTTTCCTTTCGAGGTTTAAGTTTTTTCGATAAAAAAACTTAAACCTCGAAAAGAATTTCAATCAATGTGTTGGCAAATTGCTCACATTGGTAAAGTTCATAATATTTCTTAGGTACGTTATCAACAAGGATTGTCGCTCTCTCTTCGTCTGTGACCACAATTATTCTCTTTGTCACTTTTAATTTTATTCCGTGTGATCCAAGCTATTGTCAACATCTGGGAAATTTTATATTGTAACGACTCAGCGCCTTGAAATCAATTTCAAGGCGAAAAGCCAAAGCAGGTTCAGCTAAACTCTCTCTCTAATTAGTCTGTTTTAACAGACTATTCGATTCGAGGTTTTAGTTTTTTCTTCAAAAAACTAAAACCTCGAATAAAGTTTTTCTTCAAAAAACTTTAGCCTCGAATGCTTTCAGCCTTGCAATTGATTTCAAGGCGGAGTAGTTACTTTATATTTTATATTTTAATTCTTGAAATTTTACTCAAATGAATATGCAAAAAAAATTTTTAATAATCGGCGTTGGTGCATTAACCAGCGTATCTTGTGCAATAGCACCAATGACTCCCCCTCAGCCAAGCAGCGTGCCTGTGGAACGTCAGGAAAAAGTAACGAGATTTGACGAACTACAAATACCAGCACCAGCCGAATCTTTTCCAGTCAAACCTCAGCCACCAGTAGCCCTGCCTTCGCCAATAGCCGAGCCTTCGCCAATGGTTGCAAAAATTGATAAGCGACAATTTACGCCAATACCCCCACCAGTGGCATGGTTACCCACCTCCCTCCTTTCACTACGCAATATATCAGCCGTGCCAGGTGGCATTGCTTGGATAACATTGTCTTCCCAAAGTGACACATTGCCCAAAATAATGTATCAAAAACACAGGGCAGTGGTATTGCGTCATGGAGATGGCTGGGTAGCCATAGTCGGTGTTCCCTTGGATGCTAAACTGGGGCAACATAGCGTTATTGATCAAGAAACAGGGGAACGTTATTCGTTTAGGGTTAAGCATAAAAAGTATAAAACGCAACGTTTGCGGATTAAAAATAAACGTAAAGTGAATCCTAATCGTCGAGATTTACAACGCATTGAGCGTGAATACCTAGAAATTAAAGCCGCCTTAGCAACGCCCTGGAAAACAACGTCAACATCGCCACTGCCCTTAATATTGCCAGTACAAGGACGTTTTAGTAGTCCATTTGGTCTCCGTCGCTATTTCAATGGGCAACGTCGTAATCCACATAAAGGTTTAGATATTGCCGCACGCCAAGGCACACCTATTATTGCAGCGGCGGCAGGTAAAGTCATCAACACGGGGCATTATTTTTTCACAGGAAAGACGGTGTTTATTGATCATGGTCAGGGCGTAGTTACACTATATGGTCACATGAATAAAATTCTCGTTTCCCCTGGAGAATTCGTTGAAAAAAGACAAATTATTGGAAGGGTGGGCAAGACAGGACGTGCCACAGGGCCACATTTGCATTGGGGCGTGAGTTTGAATAATACCATGGTTGACCCCATATTAATGAAACAGTAAGTTGCCAACAGATATGCTAATTGTTAATTATTATTAGTTTTTAAAGAGGACGGGAATTTTTATTCCCTATTAATAATTAATTATTCACCATTCGAAACTAAAATTTTTCAAAAAAACTTTAGCCTTGATTCGAGGCTTTTTTTCAAAATACTTTAGCCTAGAACACAACTATAATGGTTGGCGACATTTGATAATGCGAATCTTAATATTCGCTATACCAGCGCCAGCCGTTACCTGTCTTAAATAGCCTCATATTGAGCGTGGCGGCTTGCGCGTTATTTATTTTCAGAGGAACATTTGTGTCTTTCAAAGATTTTAACTTACAGCATGGAATTCTTAAAGCCGTGCAACAGTGTGGCTATACCACACCCACGCCGATTCAATCTGAAGCCATTCCAAAAGTACTCGCTGGCTGCGATTTGATTGCCTCTGCCAATACAGGAACAGGGAAAACGGCTGCTTTTGTATTGCCTGCTTTGCAGTCTCTCACGAAACAACGCGGCTTTAAAAAACAGTCTGGTAAACCGTCAATCTTGATATTAACGCCCACGCGAGAATTAGCCAATCAAGTCAATGAAGCGATTCGTAATTATGGTAAAAATCTTCGTTTGTCTAGTCTTATCCTGGTAGGGGGGATGCCTTATAGACCACAACTCAAAAGTTTATCACGCCCAGTTGACATCGTAGTGGCAACGCCTGGTCGCTTAATTGATCATATTAACAGTCGCCGCATTGATTTATCCAACGTCAACATGTTGATTCTTGATGAAGCGGATCGTATGTTGGACATGGGATTTGTTGATGAAGTCAATCAAATTGCCGAGATGACACAGACTGACCGTCAAACTTTATTATTTACAGCAACTTGGGATAACCAATTATCTGCACTGGCGCGTCGCTTACTTAATGAACCTGAACGCATCCAAATTGAAACCGAGCCGACACAACAGAATATTGAACAACGCCTACATCTGGCGGACAATGTTGATCATAAAAACCGCCTATTGCATCATTTACTAGATGATGAGAACTTGACGCAAGCACTCATTTTCTCAGCAACCAAAATCGGTGCTGATATACTTGCTCAGGAATTGATCGCCCAAGGACATTCTGCTGCCGCTTTACATGGTGATATGAAGCAGGGCGCACGCAATCGAACTTTGATGAACATGCGTCGGGGCAAATTGCGTTTATTGGTTGCGACTGATGTTGCCGCACGGGGGCTTGATGTCACGACTATTAGTCATGTTATCAATTTTGATATTCCCCGCTTTGCCGAAGATTATGTACACCGTATTGGGCGCACGGGACGTGCAGGTGCAGCAGGGACAGCTATTTCTTTTGTGTTGCCAGAGGATGCGATTCATTTAGAACGAATTGAACGCTATACAGGTCAAAAAGTCGAACAACATATCATTCCTGGCCTTGAACCAACGCGCAAACTACGCTCTCGCCACCAACAAAAGCGTAAATCTCGTGGCAAAGGCTCATCACAGCCCAAAAAGTATTATAGTGCTCCTAAACGCAGAGGTGGTGGCAGTGGTCGCTATAACCAACCCCCCGCTCATCACAAGCCGCAAGGTAGAACAATGGGGAAAAAGCAATCTAGTGTGAATTAAAAAATTAAGGTAACAGGGCAACCACAAGGGATTGCCCCTACATCAGGGCAACCACAAGGGATTGCCCC
>JAOZSV010000406.1 GCA_029939505.1 Thiotrichaceae bacterium
AGCCCATCAAACTCATCCAAAATCAAAATTAAGGGCTTACGGAGGGTTTCCCGTTCAAATAATTGTTCAAAATCATCCAAGCGCTCTATTGATAAATTCTTCTCTAAATTCAATTGTTTAATCAATTTTCTGCTCAGTACTTGAGCCACACGATTGATATCAGTCACATTAGAGAGATGTTGCAAAGGTAGGATAACCACATCAAACTGGTTTTCTTGCTGAAGGGTTAAGACGACTTCTCGCATGATCCAGCTTTTGCCTGTTTGACGCGGTGCCCAGACAGTGATGTAATGACCCCCTTCTTCTGGCGCATCTCCTTTTAATTGCGTGAGGGCATTGGCAATTAATGCTTTCCTCGGTGCGTAGTAATGTAATTTGTTATTTGGGGGGCCATAAGATGAAAATTTTCGCATTTTAACTCCTGTCGCTTATTGCAAGTTTTTTTATATTATAGCATTTTTCGCGTTGGTTACAAAAAATGGTAAACACACAGAATTCGAGGAAGGCATTCCCAAACAACGTTCGAGGTTGAAGTTTTTTGAAGAAAAACTTCAACCTCGAAGGGAACGAGAATACGAGAATAAATCATAAAATATTTCTACTCGCTTCTTGCATTAAATTTAATATTCATATATCCTGATTATAAAGTCTTTTAATAAGGAATAAGTGATATGAAATTTATTCATGCTGCTGATATTCATTTGGACAGTCCCCTTCGAGGGTTGGCTCGTTATGAAGGCGCTCCTGTTGAACAAATGCAAAGTGCAACACGGAGAGCTTTTATTAATTTGATTGATCTGGCTTGCAATAAAGAAGTTGACTTTGTCTTGTTAGCGGGTGATTTATATGATGTTGATTGGAAAGACTATAATACAGGGTTATTTTTTAATCAACAAATGAGCCGTTTGCGCGAAGCAGATATTCCCGTTTTCATGGTACTTGGCAACCATGATGCCGGTAATACGATTACACGGCAATTACGATTGCCTGATAATGTCACAGAATTGAGTTATCGTCAACCTGAAACGAAAACGCTAGAAAAATTGGGCGTAGCCATACATGGACAAAGCTTTGCCAAAAGAGCCATGACTGATGATATTAGTGCAGCCTATCCCAATGCCCTTCCCGGCTATTTTAATATTGGTTTACTTCATACTTCTTTAAATGGTCATGAAGGTCATGCCTCTTATGCCCCGTGTACGATGCCTGGCTTGTTATCACATGGTTATAATTATTGGGCACTTGGACATGTTCATAAACGTGAAGTCCTCCATGAAAATCCTTATGTGGTTTTTTCAGGCAACTTACAAGGGCGACATGCCCGTGAAACGGGAGAAAAAGGTTGTACTCTCGTTCAGGTGAAAAATGGAAAAACCAGCCTGACCCATGTTCCCCTAGATGTGTTGCGTTGGGAAGTTTGTCAATTGGAAGTCAACGATGTGACTCAGGCAGATGATATTATTGATAGAGTGCGTGAAGCGGTGACGCTGGCGACAAAAAATGCGGATGGAAGGCCATTAGCCTTACGTGTTATCATTGAAGGCGCATGTCCTGTACATAATGAATTGCATAGCCATTCTGATCGTTGGATTAATGAAATTCGTGCTGTTGCTACTGATGCTGGCTTAGGGAATGTCTGGGTCGAAAAAATCAGCTTACAAACTCAGCCTCTTTCTATTAATACAGTGCAAGATGGTGGTCCACTTGAGGAGTTGAGCAATTTTTTGCGAACTTTGCCCCAAGATGGTGATTCTTTACAAGCCTTAACGAGTGAATTACGTTTTCTTAGAAATGCTCTTCCTGTGGAAGCGCGACAAAGAGATGATGGTATTGATCCAGGAAATACTGACACCATTCGCCAATTGCTCAATGGAGTAGAAGAATTATTAATGGCTCGCTTATTAGCACAGGGATAATTTTCTTGGATTTTTAAAGTGAATATTTCAGACGTTGTAATTTATCGTTTTTTTTGTTAAAAATATTTAAATTTCAATAAGTTATCGTTATAGTGGCTTAAATTTAAAAATTGTTCTTTGAATTTATTAATTTTATGTTATACTTGACTAATTTACACAGGATAATTTTCTTTAATTTTTCGTAACGATAGACTTTCAGATAAATCATTTCACAAAGGGCGAACACACAGGTTCGCCCCTACAATGAAATATTTGACGTAGGGGCATTCGAGGTTTTCTTTTCAAAAAACGAAAACCTCGAATCCTGTGTGTTCGCCCTTGTGAAATGATTTATCTGACAATCTATAACTTATTTGTAACTACTCAGCCTTGAAATGCGAATTAAGAGTTGAAATTGGAGTTCAACGCTTTAGCTTTGTGCGTTTCTTGGAGTACAACATTAGCTTTGGACGTATTTTGGAGTTCAACGCTTTAGCTTTGTGCGTTTCTT
>JAOZSV010000055.1 GCA_029939505.1 Thiotrichaceae bacterium
AATCGGTGGAATTGAGGTGGGTTTCAAATTGGAAGCGCCCTGCGTAACATCAGTTCTTAAACCAACTTATGACATTCCTGGAAATTTTTACATTATTTCTATCAATACATTGGTCACTCATTAGCATCTATGTACTATTGGGTTGGCTCTCTTTTTTACTCTATAAAGTCAAACAAGAAGGCAAAAGGGCAACGCATGTTCAACTGATCATTGTGAGTAAAGCCTCTCAATCCGTAAAACATTCATTATTTGACTGTATCAAATATCATCTGATGGAATTTGGCTGTCATACCACTATCAATATCGTTATAGATGAAGGATGTGATTTAGAAGCAGCCATCAAACGGCTTGTCAAGACAAAAATGGCGTGCCGACTCATCATCGTTCCCAAGACATTTAGGTGCAAAGCCATTGCTAAAGGACGAGCTATTGAATATTTCATCAGACATTATGTTGATCAAAAAAAATGGTATGCTTTTATAGATGATGATAACAAAGTCATGAGCGATGATTTTCTTTATGAAATACCCCATTACGAACGAAAAGGCTACGTTTGTGCCAACGGCATTTTAAAACCCAGAATAGGGCGATCTAAAATCACTTTCATTGCAGATCACCTCAGATGGTTTGATGATTTGAGTCTTTTCAGATTTGGAACGGGATTACTGGGCTTTGCCATTAATGGGATACATGGCGAATTGTTATTATGTAAAGGCCATATTCTGAAAGAGGTGTCATTCAACAGATATACCATTACAGAGGATTTTGCCTTTGCGAGAGAATTAGTCAAAAAAGGATATAAGTTTTGGCAATCCAAAACCGTTATTTCAATTTTATCGCCTCACAGCTTCATAGACTTTATTAAGCAAAGAAACAGGTGGTACAAAGGGTTAGAAAAGGATGTGATAAAATCTGAATGGAAAACCCTATCCTTTGCGGGTATAAGAATTGTGACTTGGAAACTCAGCATTTTCGGTTCATGGTTGCTATTTCCTTTATGGTTCTTTATTGAACTGCCAATGTTTATCAAATTTTTTTGCCTCTTTGGTGCATTGCATTATTATACAGCGTACACCATTGGGATTATGAACTTAAAAGAAAAGTGGATTCACAAATGGATTTTTTTCTTGTTGATACCCTGGTATTCAATACTAGAAGCCATCCCCCCTCATTACAAAGCAAAACAGAAAGGATTTATTGTCATTGAAAAATAACTTGCACAACTCCAAAGTCAATCTTGGATGCGATATGAAAGGTTTATCTTATGCCATTTTTTAATTTGAAGCACTTATTTACCGAATCGACTGATGAGAGTGAGGCACCCCCTTCTTCCGAAAACACGCCTGAACCTTCTGCACTCCCTCCCATTATTGGACTTGATATGGTTGGGCGTGGTGTTAGGTTAAAGCCTCATCAAGTTTATGAATTAAAAGACGTTCTTTTGAAAAGAACAAAACCTCAGCAGATTTTTCACGCCCTCGAAACGGGACAAAGCTATTTGTTACCTGCTGACGGATACGCCGTGGATGCAAGCCATCCGATCCCAACGGATCAACATCGGATGATTATTGAAGACTCATGGGAAGAATTTGATAAACATTTTCAACCTGATAACCACCTTGCTACTAGCCGTCACGTTTTTAGTGTAGAAGTCAGAATGGGGCATATTAAACAATTGCATTCTGAAGAAGCGGTTTACTATGCTGCAAAAAGTGCTTTCATTCCCTTTTGGACGCTTTATCTGCCTAATGTGACAGAATTGTCCAACAAATTCAATTTGAAGAACCTGCCATTGCCCTTTCAATATAAACATCGAGAGGAATATGAGCAGTTCTTTGAGCGGTATGGTACTCACTACATTAAAAGAGCCTGGATTGGTGGCAAAGCGATGTTGGTTTTTACCATTGCGAAAACAGCAATAACAAAACCAGAACTGCGAAAAATACTGAATGCTTGCTATGAAAGTGATCATTTAGATGGTCATCTGAAAGAGATGCTCGAAAAATTACACAAGGAATCTGAGTGTGTTGTATTAGGGCAAGGGGGAAATCACGCTAAACTGGGTGTGCTGAGATCACTTCAAAAAAGCAGTTATAATGATTGGTTAGAGACACTCAAAGAAAATCCCAAGGTGGTCGAATTTGAAGTCGCTGGAATTTGGACCCTCATTCATGATGAAGAAAAGGCGAAAGCACTTTTGGAGGCTTATAAAGCAATAACCACTTTCATTCCATTGTCCGCTATACTCCGTGTTGACGAAAAGGTGCTTTTTATCAAAGGCAAAGAATGTACTTGCTATAATATAGAAAAAGGCCAGACTGGAGAAGCCAAAGCCCTCATTGAGCTTTGGCCAGCACTGTTAGAAATACCGGAATTTGAAGCGGTGGATGCGATAATCAAGGGAACCCAGATGAAATCTTCTGATGGGAAAGACCTCAGTAACAAGCTATTTCTTTTCAAAGGTAATCAATGTGTTTGCCTGGATATTGAGACAAACAAAGTTGATGAAGGCTATCCAAAGCCGATTGCGGAAGAATGGCCCGGCGTGACATTTGAACGGATTGATGCAATATTACCTGTGGATTCAGAAACGATTTATTTCTTTATGGAAAAAAAGTATATTCGCTATAATCTAGTAAAACATCAGGCTGACTCTGGTTATCCCCAGCAGACTAGCGCGAGGTGGAATGGTATCACTTTTGATAAGATTGATGCAGCATTTATTCGGGAAGACGGAATCGCTTACTTTTTTAGAAGAAACGAATATATTCCCTATAATACGGTCAAGCATCGTACTGAATGGAACTCTCCAAAATTTCTGGTGGGCAACTATATAGAAGATTGGAATTTGTTTGACTGAATAAACTTCGATAAGAGCTGACAGACTTTAAAAACCTGTCAATCGTTTATGGAGAAAAGTGTTAAATGGCACAGATAAAAACGAAAAAAGATAGGGCAGACAAAATAGTCAAAAGACATACCGTTGGCTCAGTCTTTGTAGGCTTAGTGCCTTTTCCTTATATTGATCTGGTTGTGTTATCAGGCATCCAAATAGACATGCTACGCAGTCTAGCTGATCTATATGATATTGATTTTTCACAACATCGTGGGAAATCCTTGATAACGGCATTGCTAGGTGGATGTGCTCCCGTATCGTTTTCTGGTAATGTCTTCAGTTGGGTAAAAACAATACCGGTTTATGGACAACTGACGGGCATGGCGAGTATGTCCATATTTGGTGGTGCTTCCACCTATGCTGTTGGAAAAGTATTTACTCAACATTTTGAATCGGGCGGCACTTTCCTGACGTTCGATCCTCAAAAAGTATCTGACTATTATGCTCAACAATTCGAGATTGGAAAGGCAAAAGTCGAAAAAAACGGTTTTGGGATAAAGCCTTAAATCCGAACTCATTTTGTCTAGTGGCGCTTGGGCGTTTATTGGAATTCAACGCTTTTGTTTTTGGTATCCAACATTAACTTTGGGCGTATTTTTGAGCAATCCTTTGTGATTGCCCTATTTTTTGTTGTAGGGGCAATCCTTTGTGATTGCCCTATTTCGATTGTAGTAAAAGGAAAATAAAGTGAAAGAAATAAACCATGAATTGAAGAACCGGATTATTGCCGAAGCGAATAAAACCACTCTATACGAATGGCTGGCAACGGTTCTTTTCTTTGCGACAAAAATTATACAACCAGTCGGTTCAGCCCTCATAACGCTTAATTTAGCTGCCCCTTCTCTCACAGATGCAGGCTGTTTCGCTTCACCAGAAATAACAATGGCTTTGGGAAGCGCGGTACTCATTTCTTCTGGGCTGGATGTGATCTTTAATTTTAGCCTTCTAAGAGACAAAGCACATCGAAAGAATATCGCGCTGGTTAGGCTATCTGAAAAATTCAGTATTGACTGGAAATTAGCAGAAACAGAACAAGAAAGGAGCATTGTACTCCATTCAAACTCTAAGGCATTTCGTGATCTCTCACTTCAATTTGCTAGATGAGCCTATATATAATTGGAATCAAACCTCGTTGGAATCAAACCTCAGAGGTTTTCAAAACCTCTGAGGTTTTCTTCACTTTAAACTTTTATTTTATATGTTAAAAACTGAACTACTGGAAATTATCGCCAATGGTGAAAATTCCGGCGTGGAATTTAAACGAGATGATATTCGCCCAGAACAACGGAATCAAACCTCAGAGGTTTTCAAAACCTCTGAGGTTTTCTTCACTTTAAACTTTTATTTTATATGTTAAAAACTGAACTACTGGAAATTATCGCCAATGGTGAAAATTCCGGCGTGGAATTTAAACGAGATGATATTCGCCCAGAACAACTCGCTAAAGAAATTGTTGCTTTAGCCAATTTTCAAGGAGGCAGAGTGATTCTTGGGGTAGAAGATGATGGCCAAATTTCTGGGATTCACCGCGATAATCTTGAAGAATGGGTAATGAATATTTTTCAAGATAAAATTCATCCACTTATTTTGCCGTTTTATGAAGAAATTAAAATAGATGAGAAAAGCGTTGCTGTGATCAGCTTTCCACAAGGCATTTCAAAACCTTATGTTATCAGGGACAAAAAAGTAGAGAAGATTTATATTCGCGTCGGTTCAACATCCAGAGCCGCAACCCGTGAGCAACAAGCACGTCTTTTTGCATTGGGAGGTTTGTTGCACACAGAAGCAATGCCGGTTCCTAGAACAGATATAAGCTGTCTTGATGAAGCAAGACTGCAAAATTACTTTAAGGATATTATAAATGACCCGGAGTTGCCCCAAACTCTTGCTGAATGGGAGGCAAGGCTTCTCGGTTTTGGTTTTTTGACTAAAGTGGGAGATAAGATTTACTGCACAATTGCCGGTTTGGTTCTATTTGGTAAAAAACCGCGTCATTATTTGAAACAGTCTGGATTAAGGGTTTTCGCCTTTTCTGCTCAAGATAAAGGATATCAAGCATCACTTGACGATATTTTGGATGGACCACTTGTCGGGCGATTTGATACTTCTCCAAAAAGCCTAATTGATGGTGGAATCATTGAACGTTTTCTTGGAAAAACAACCCCTTTTATCTCAAAGGAAGCGAATCATATTGATGAACATTTTAGAAGAGAAACACAATGGCTTTATCCCATTGAAGCTATTCGAGAACTGGTTGTGAACGCCTTAGCCCATCGCGACTGGACACGCTCCATTGAGATAGAAGTGGGTATTTATATTGATAGGTTTGAGATTATCAGCCCAGGTGCGCTGCAAAACTCAATGACTATTGAAAAAATGCTCGCTGGGCAACGTTCACCTAGAAACATCCTAATCATGGAAGTATTACGCGATTATGGTTATGTTGATTACAGAGGGATGGGCATTCGCACTAAAGTCATCCCTTTAATGAGGCGTATAAACAATGCCGAGCCTATTTTTGAGGCGACAGAAGATTATGTAAAAACAGTTCTTCCCAAAAAACGTTGATGCACTCGACGCTGCCACTCCAACGTTTGAATCAGAATTTGAGCATTTTCAGAATATCTGTCTGGTGAATGATGAATGATGAATTAAATCAATCGTTTAAATAAAATTTTAGTTCTTCATGGCCTTCACCATTCACCATTGGCGAAGGTATTAATTAAGCGTTTAAATCTTAATTATTAGGTAACTACTCAGTCTAAGGTGTTGATCACGCAAAGGAACTTAATTTGATGTTCCTCATTTCTTCCTCATTTCTTCAAGAGGATTTTTGATTCCTTAGCGTCTTAGCGTCTTAGCGTGACATTTTTTCTGAAAATCTATAAGGCTGAGTAGTTACATTATTAGTAGTGAAGTATAAATTTTCTGGTATTTAGAATTCGATTCGAGGTTCAAGTTTTTTTCAAAAAAAGTAGTTACCAAAAAAACTGAGTTTCTTAGTTGCGAGTACCTGAAAATTTGTGCTTCAATTCAGGTAACAAAATAATGATTGTGAGAAAATCTGTCGCGTTACACGGTACAGCCGTTCATACACGAGACATTAAACCGGGTAAAGATTATGATTGGTATGTCAAAGCGGGTGATTTGCAACTCTTTGAACAAATGGATGAAATTTACCGTATCGCCCTACGTGATGTTGAAGGCGACGCGCCAAAATTAGCCATCATTATTGATGGACAACGTATCGGTTTTCTGATTGGAGACTTGCCCAGTCAACGGGTGGATCATAGTCAACGAGTGATACAGGATACCCTTTATTTAGAATTTGAACGGCAATCTCATCAAACCGTCTCATGTCATCGAACCGTCTTACATACTGCTGCCGTTTTATTACTCTGTTCAAAAAAGACTTATAAGTACCATGAACAACATTTTACCCAATATGCGGAAGAATTATTTCTTCGTCATTCGCAGGAAAAAGAACTGGTTTTCAAAACGGCAACATTACCCATTGTAAGTCAGCAACCTAATTTCAATTTACCGCTCATTCGGCAAGAGAAATTAGCCTTATTTTCTGAACTGGTGAACCGGAATCGCTGTGCGCGTTATCTGCTTTATTTTACAGAACGTGAGAATATTCGTTTTTCTTTTGTCTCAACAGGGCGGCTAAATCTTGAAAAATGTTATCAAGTAGCCGATAAAAGTGATGAATGTTTATTGCTAACACTCTCTTCTGAAGTGCCACAAGAAATCAATTTGAAAAAGGGGAAAAGTTCTCGCTTCAGGATTTAATTTAGAAGAAAAAAACCCGTCAGATTTATCGTTTAAATCCCGAATAACCGGATTCTGACCTTTTAGAAATATGAAAAAACGAAATGCACTGTTATTTAATCAAGGTGGTAAATGTTTTTATTGTGAGGCTAATTTAGAACTTCATGAAGCCACTATTGATCATGTCATACCACAATCCAAAGGTGGCACAAACGACTTAGATAATTTAGTCGTTTGTTGTCAATATGCTAATCAGGCTTTTAGGGATTACTCGCCTAAGCAAAAAATGGCTGTCATTAAACAGCTTGATCCTTTTTCCTGTCAAAAAATTTTCCCAAGGGATGAACCAACAGAAGTTGAAAATGTTTCGCAGATTGGGGAAACGACTGAGAAAAAGAAACCCGCTAAAAATCCGAAAAAGACAAGCCCTGATATTTCAATGGCTTATAAATTACTCCTTCAAGCAGTTGATTTATTTGAGAAAGAAGGTAGAGAAGTGGTGAGTTCTCAAGTGAAGAAAAAAATGTTGGAATTAAATCCTTCTTTTAAAGAATCTGACTATGGATTTAATCAATTTAATCAATTTTTGCTTCACGCCAAAGAAGAAAAAATTATCACCCTTAATAAGTACAAAACGACTAATAATTACATTATAAAAAAATGTCAGTAGGCTTGAGAAACCCAGTTTTTTGAAAAAACTGGGTTTCTAAATATTTCTATAAAAAATGGTAACTACTCAGAGCAACCATAAAGGTGTGCAGCCTACAACAATATTCTTATTCCGACAAACGAAAATATTCTTAATGTAGGCTGCACACCCTTGTGGTTGCCCTGAGTAGTTACAAAAAATGTAAATAGGGCTTTGATAAATCCCGTTTTTTCAAAGTGAAAACTATCAAAAGCCCTGAAATTTATTTCAATTGCCAATTACCAATATCTGCATTGATATCGCTGCCATCAGGTATGCCATCTGCCCCTTGCGAGTAAATATCAACTTCTCCGTGTATCCCAGGGCTAAGATAATTATAAGGAAATCCCCAAGGATCAATGGGAACGCTGTTTAAATAACCCCCTTGTTTCCATTGACGAGGTTCAGGAGGAATCGTCGTTCTCGTGATGAGCGCTTCTAAACCTTGATCGGTGGTGGGATAAATATAATTGTCCAATTTGTACAATTTCAAAGCGGTTTCAATAGCGCGAATATCCTGTTCAACTTTAAGCAGACGGGCTTTGTCTGGATTATCCATAATTCTAGGCACGACTAAAGCGGCGAGAATGCTTAAAATCACCACAACCACCATGACTTCTATTAATGTAAATCCTTGATTTTTAATCATTTTTGACATTTTTTATCCTGTTGTTATGATTCTTTGATGTTTCGGAAATCTGGTCTACTCCAAACGTTCAAGTTTTCGGATTAAGCATAAGGCGAATAAAGAAATCCGATTTTTGAAAAAAAATCGGATTTCTAAGCTCGAAACTTTAAGAAATCCGATTTTTGAAAAAAAATCGGATTTCTATTGTTCGCTTTTTTCCAATTTAGAATTTGATTATGGATGTCTTTTATGCTGGTATTTCCCCAATAGTCTGCTATTTCTTGTACACTATCACATCGTTCATTCGCTTCTTATCGAGCAAAACAAAAGCCTTTTGCATCAAATGGAGGAGATTGTAATTGACATTTTGCTGGCTGACTAATGATTTGATCTAATTCAGCTATTATCATTTTGGAGTTCAACGCTTTAGCTTTGGGCAACATTTATACCTCATTATACATTATAATCATAAAAAAGCCACTTTTCAGATTCACTTAAATTCACAACTCGGAGACCGTAAATGCCACTAACACCCAAAGCCGCAGAATTACTGGAAATCATCGCGATGGTCGATGACAATTTTTCAGAAGCAAAATCTCAACAAATTAAACGTTTTGTTCAACAATGTTGCGACATCAAAGACATAGAAAATCGGTTAATCGAAGTCACTCGTATTTGGTTAGAAACGTTACAAAAATCCCTCATAGAACAGAACGGTGAAGAACAAGGCACACGTCTTTTTTATCGCTATGAAAACGCATTTCCAATCGCCTATCGGGAAGATTTTTCTGCCCGTCATGCAATCGACGATATTGAAAAGATAGAACGTCTTAATCAGAATAATAGCAGTCTCGGCAGCCTAGTTCGCCCTGTTGAAGCCCTTGATAATTCGCTGCATTTCAAACTGTTTCACGCCCAAAGCCTGATGTCTCTCTCTGAAGTCTTACATAAGTTAGAGAATATGGGAGTCAAAGTGATCAGCGAGCGTTCTTATGAAGTACAGACAACTCCCCCTGTTTGGATTCAAGATTTTTGTCTGCTACATGAAAAATCAGTGGAAATCAGCGAAGTTAAAGAGGGATTCCAAGAAGTCTTTGAACGAGTCTGGCGGGGCGATATTGAAAATGACGGCTTTAACCGCCTTGTCTTACAAGCCCAATTAAACTGGCGAGAAATCACGATTTTCCGTGCTTACTGGAAATATTTGCGACAAACAGACGGTCGTTTTAGCCAAGAATATGTTGAACAAGCCCTGGTTAATAACCCAATTACTGTCAGGTTATTACACAAATTATTCCAAGCCCGTTGCAACCCAGCAGTCAACACATCGAATGTCGATGCGATAGAACAAGAGATTGAAAAATCACTCGATTCTGTCGCCAGTTTAGACGAAGATCGTATTTTACGGTGGTTTTTAGGCGCGATTTTAGCCACATTACGGACAAATTATTTTCAACGGGATGCCAAAGGAGAACCTAAACCTTACCTCTCCTTTAAATTTGATCCCAGCAAAATGCTAGACTTACCCGAACCACGCCCGATGTTTGAAATATTTGTCTATTCGCCCCGTGTCGAAGGCGTACATTTACGCGGTGGCAAAGTCGCACGCGGCGGCATACGTTGGTCAGATCGGATAGAAGATTTCCGCACAGAAATACTTGGACTGCTCAAAGCCCAAATGGTCAAAAATACCGTCATTGTACCAGTTGGCTCAAAAGGGGGCTTTATCGTCAAACGTTTACCAACAGAAGGAGGACGTGATGCGATCTTGACAGAAGGCATCGCCTGTTATAAAACACTTATTCGTGGCTTATTAGATTTAACCGATAATTTTGTCGATGGCAAAATCGTACCCCCTCAAAACGTGCGTAGGCATGACGAAGACGATCCCTATTTAGTTGTCGCAGCAGACAAGGGCACCGCCACGTTTTCTGACATAGCCAACGAAGTGGCGAAAGAATACCAATTTTGGCTTGGAGACGCTTTTGCCTCTGGCGGTTCTGCTGGTTATGATCACAAAAAAATCGGCATCACAGCGCGGGGCGCATGGGAATCTGTCAAACGGCTTTTTCATCAAATAGGCTTAAATACCCAAACACAAGATTTTACAGTCATTGCCATCGGCAGCATGTCGGGCGATGTTTTTGGAAACGGCATGTTATTATCCCCCCATATTAAGTTATTAGGGGCATTTAGCCATCTTGATATTTTCTTAGATCCCAATCCTGATCTCCAACAAAGTTTCCAGGAACGTCAACGCATATTTAACTTACCTCGCTCCTCCTGGGCTGATTATGAAAACCGCTTGATTTCAGAAGGCGGCGGCGTATTTTCACGCCGTTCTAAATCTATTGCAATATCACCCCAAGTCCAAACCATATTAGGCATACAAACCAATTCGCTCACACCTAACGAATTAATCCAAGCCATGTTACGCGCTCCCGTTGACTTATTATGGAATGGGGGCATTGGCACTTACGTCAAAGCCCAAACAGAACATTCAATGGAAGTCGGCGACAGGACTAACGACGCTTTACGAGTCAACGGACAAGACTTACGCTGCAAAGTCGTTGCTGAAGGCGGCAATCTCGGCTTTACCCAACTCGGGCGCATTGAATACGCACTCAAAGGAGGACGCATTCACACCGACGCAATGGATAATTCCGGCGGTGTTGATTGCTCCGATCATGAAGTGAATATCAAGATACTCCTAGATGCCATCGTCACCAATGGCGACATGACTCATAAACAACGGAATCAATTGCTCGTCGAAATGACCGACGCTGTTGCTAATTTAGTCTTAAAAAACAACAGGTTACAAACACAAGCCATCAGTATTCCCCTCTCAATTTCTCCACAACTGCTTGATTTACATGGTCGTTTTATTCGTCACTTAGAACGCCTGGGACAATTAGCGCGCGAATTAGAATTTTTACCCAACAACAAAATGCTGGCAGAACGACTGACGGCACAACAAGGGCTAACAGCCCCAGAACTCTGCGTGCTACAAGCCTATAGTAAAATCACTCTGTATAAAACGCTACTCGACTCAGACTTACCAGAAGTGCCCTATTTCAAAACGATTTTGGAAAATTATTTTCCCGCACCGTTACCAGAACGTTTTGCGACTTCCATTGCCCAACATCGCCTACGCAGAGAAATCGTCGCCACGGAACTCACCAATTTAGTCGTGAATTATAGTGGAATTGTTTTTGTGTTTACATTAAGTGAAGAAACCGGGCAAACCGCACCAGATATTGTACGCGCCTTCATGGTTTCCTGGGCAATCTTTGACATGCCAAACCTCTTTTCTGAGATTGAAGCACTAGACATCAAGGCGCAAAAGCAGATTGACATTATGATAACCGCCAGTCAACAAATTGAACGCGCCTCACGCTGGTTATTACGTCATCACAAAATGCCTTTAGAGATTGCCAACACCATAAACGCCTTGCGCCCTGGCGTACAGCAATTAACCGAGATATTATTGACACTAATAGGCAGTGCGGAACAAGAACAGTTAGAAACAACCGCAAAAAAATTCATCGACGCTGGTGTACCCAAAACCCTTGCCACTCGCGTTGCCCGCCTTGTTTATTTATTATCCGCCTTAGACATTGTTGAAGTCGCCAATACCACTTCAGTCAAACTGGAAAAAGTCGCCGCCGTCCATTTTCTATTAGGCACTCGCCTAAAACTCCACTGGCTCCGCGATCAAATTGGCGAATTACCACGAGACAATCGTTGGACTGCACTCTCCCGCTCGGCACTCCGCGATGAATTATATCGTACACATCGTGAACTCACCACTGTTGTATTACAAACAAACAATCTGACTCCCGACGCACAAATTGACAAATGGATGGAAACGAATCCCCCCCGAATAGAACGCTGCCAACAAGTCTTATCTGATTTAAGCCGCATTAAAAAACCCGATTTGTCCATGTTGTCGGTGGCTTTGCGGGAGATACGGAATTTGTTGTAGGGGTTTTGATTGAGATTGGAGAAAAAACTCGACGCTGGCGCGTCGTGGAAGACATTCCCACGCTGGCGCGTCACTGCCATTAAGTTAAGGAAGATTTATTGGAATCCAAACCTTCAGATTTGGATGATTTCGCTTAAATATCAAACACTTCCAAATCTAAAGGATTCGAGGTTTGAGTTTTTTTTTCAAAAAAACTCAAACCTCGAATGGACTCCAAGGCTTAATTTAATGGCATTGACGCTCCAGCGTGAGAAATAGATTTTTAGGAACAGGTCAATGCTTTATGCTAAAAACGGAAAAAATGGAAAATAATCTAGCAATCAACTTTCAAATTCCAGAACTGATTTTGGAAACGCATCAGCAACAAATTAAACCGATTCAAGAAGTGTTAAAAATCGGATTGGTGATTTGGGAGTATTTGAATGGTCATTTGTCTATTCAAGAATCGGGTGATATTTTAAATATTGGTTATAGAGGTTTTTTAGAATTACTGTGGAGTAAAGGCATTCCAATTGATGGTTTGAATGAAGATGAATTAGCTCTGCAAGTCTCTCAATTACGAAAAATGATTGAGGTACAATAATGCTTGTTGTCTCAAATACCAGTCCGTTGATTGCTTTAGCCAAAATTAATCAGTTCATCATTTTTCAGCAACTATTTCAAACCGTACTGATTTCCCAAGCGGTATCTGATGAGTTCATGAAGAATTGCACACTGGTTGAAAAGACAAATTTCCAATCTGCTTGTCAAGATTGTATTGAGATTGTTGAAGTACAGCCTTTCTCTCAAACGTTTTCACGTCGTTTAGGTGTAGGAGAACAAGAAACGATAACCTTGGCTATACAAAAACAAGCAGATATACTTATTATTGATGATCGCAAAGCTTTTAATGAGGCGCGTGAACAAAAATTAACGGTTGTTTCTACCAGAGCGGTTTTAAGAATGGCTGCCGAACAAAAAATGACGGATTACCAAACATTAGAAATGGCTCTTAAACAAGAAAATTTCTTTTTACCTAATTATTGAATTGATTTGATAACATAATGTTGTCTGAATCAGCGAGCGTAGGTAGGAATGAACAAGTCTTATCTGATTTAAGCCGTATTAAAAAACCCGATTTTTCCATGTTATCGGTGGCTTTGCAGGAAATACGGAATTTGTTGTAGGGGTATTGATTGAATACGACGAATTGATTTTACTGGGCTGCTTGGCTGATTCAGGTGGGCAACAAAAAGACGTTGCCCACCCTACATGACTCTAGCCCCAATTATTAAACAAATTCTGCCTTTATTTTTGCTGAACTTAGTTTTTTGATAATCCAACCAAACAAAACACAGAAAGCGGTTACCATAATCAAAGAAGCAATTTTCATAATTGTCATCACACTTTCAAATTCAGGTGGTGGAATAGTTTCGATTGGAAGGGAAGAGAGCATTATATATTGCATGATTACGCCAAATATATTCCAAATAATGCCAAGTGACATAATTACGATGAAAACGATACGTGCCCAATTTTTCCTTTTCAATAAGGCAATTGCAGAAATGAATGTGACAGTGACTACAATTAAAAAAGCAAGAAAAAACAATTCGATGTGTGAAAACATGAATTGTGCAAATGTTGGCATTTGATCTACTAGTTCAGGTTGCGGCATTGCTTTGTTCATTTCTTCACTTGAAAACATCTTATAAAGCATAATATTTTGTAAAATGGAAATAAACGTTCCAATGCCTGCAATAACTATAAATATCCAAGCTAAAACAGTCACAAAAGTAGACCTTTGTGATACTTGTTCTATTATTGGTGTTTGTTCACTCATAAAACTCCTCTTGTGTCTAACACCCCTCTTCTCCCGCAGAATGACGGCGAGCAAGGATTAGTTATAATTAATTTGTGGTTATTTGCTGGGCTTCCTTACGTCAGCCTAGCAAGCGTGGGTAGAAGCGGGCACCATTCATAAAAAAAAGGTGGATTGCAGCGAAGCTCCTACACACCCTACGTTCGCAAAAAATTAAACAGACATTTCTCGTTCCCAAACAAACTCAGTTTGGTAGGGTGGGCAAACGTGTTTTTGTTTGCCCACCATATCACATCAGGTAAATGATGTTTTAACGGTGGGCAACAAAAACCCCTTGCCCACCCTACCTGGCTGTCTATCTAAAATGTCGTCGCTATCGTCGCCCAAAAATGGGGCAATCTTAGCTTAGTCAGAAATCACCTAAGAGTCAGTTTGTGTATTTTATATAGTTGGGTCGTATGACAGCATCAACGACCTAAACTATACGCCTGTCCCTCATAATTTACGATGGTAAATAGGGGGATGTACTTTATATAAGGGCCAATTATTTTATTTCAACCCCTTACAGGACAATTTTCTATAACTCGACTATCCCGTTTTTGATGTTACTTAGCTTTACGACAATTTATTTTTGACACTCAATTTTTTTTCTGTGCAAAGGTACCCAAAAGTCCAACAACTTTAGCAAGCGTAGCAAGCGTAGGGTCAATGCCATTAAGTTAATCCTTGGAGTCCATTCGAGGTTTGAGTTTTTTGAAGAAAAACTCAAACCTCGAATCCTTTAGATTTGGAAGTGTTTGATTCTAAACGATATAATCCAAATCTGAAGGTTTGGATTCCAATAAACATTCCTTAACTTAATGGCATTGAAGCGTAGGGTGGGTAGAAGCGAAGCGGCACCATTCATCTCATAAAAGTCATTCAAAAGGTGGGTTTCGTTTCTACGCTTACTACAGCCCCTAAATATGCGGAATTTTGTAGGGGCAGACTTGTCCATGCCCTTAAGTCAATGGCATTGACGCTCCAGCGTGGGAACGAAAAACCCGATTTGTCCATGTTATCGGTGGCTTTGCGGGAAATACGGAATTTGTTGTAGGGGTTTTGATTGAAATTGGAGAAAAAAACACGACGCTGGCGCGTCGTGGAAGACATTCCCACGCTGGCGCGTTACTGCCATTAAGTTAAGGGCATACACACAGGTATGCCCCTACAAAACTCCGCGTATTCATTGGCTGTAGGGGCGAACCTGTGTGTTCGCCCTGGCTTAACTTAATGGCATTGACGCTGAAGCGTGGGAACGGTGGAGAGAAAATACTTTTTCGTACCGACATAATATATAATCAGGAAAAATACTATGCTAAAAACGATTCGACAAGAAGTGACTATCCAACCAGATGGTATCATCACATTTCGTTTCCCAGAACTTCCACCCGGTGGCAGTGCCGAAGTCATCGTCATTTTAAAAGAAATATCGCCACCACCACAACGGGGTTTATTGAGTTTTAGGGGAAAAGGGAAAGGGGCTTTTGCCAGTCCTGAAGAGGCTGATGCCTTTATTCGAGGGGGGCGCGATCAATGGGAAAATTAATGTCAATAATACAGGCGCAACGCATTTATTTAGATGTTAATATCTTCATTTATTGGTTAGAAGAATATCTGCCTTATGTTCAAATGTTGACTGAACTATTCCAACTGATTGATAATGGTCAATTACAAGCTGTCACTAGCGAACTCACCTTAGCAGAAGCGTTAGTCAAACCCATTATGGATGATGACAACAACTTGCAGCAAACTTAGGAACAGTCACAAAATAACTTGGACATTTAGAAACCAAGTTTCTTGAAGAAACTTGGTTTCTCATCATTAAACGGGAAGTTATTTCGTAACCATTCCTTATCAAGATATGCTGACAACAAGTGCCGGGCTGCATGTTGTGCCTATAGAATGATACTGGAAAACGGAATGTTATCAGGATCAGTTGGAGTACCGAATAAGACATACGGTTCAGGGGATGAAACGACAGGAAATGGAAATATTCTTTTAAGCCGACAAAAATGAATCGTCCTAGCCAACGTCGCTGATGTTAAATTGTAGCGTCGCTGATGTTAAATTGTAGGGTGGGTAGAGCGAAAAGCGAAACCCACCTTTTTTTATTGACGTACCCTGAACAATGGATGGTGGGGGTTAGTGGTTTTAAGCATGAACGACTTGAACTTGCTCATTATGAAAGAGTTTGAATAAGTTGCCCCCAATACCTCTACTTGCTTTTTTATCCTTAAATTTGTTAAAATATAAATTCATATCCTTGCAGACCGAACTTCTGTGGCTGAAGAGGAGTGTTATGCCCCACAAACTGTTGAGACTCGCATAGAGTCAAATTTAACCTATAATACTAACTAAACATGAAATTTGAATGGGATACCAATAAAGAAAAAATCAATATACAAAAACATGGGATAACATTTGAGCAGGCTTCATACGTCTTTGCCGATCTGTTTGCTTTAAATCAATACGATAATGAACACTCGGAAAATGAAGACAGATGGATATTATTAGGAAAATCATTAAACGAAATGATTCTAGTTGTTGTGCATACTTTTAGAAATAATGACGGCATAGAATTTGTCAGAATTATCAGTGCGAGAAGAGCCACAAAAAGAGAAAAACAAACCTATCAAAAAAGGGGTCCAAAATGAAAAAAGAATATGATTTTACCAATGCCGAACAAGGTAAATTTTATCGACCCATAGAGGAACTAGATATTCCAATCTATTTAGATCAAGAAGTGAAAGAATTTTTTCTGAAAAATATCCAGAATAAAGGTAATAAGTTTTCTCTAAATGAAATTATCAATTCGTTGATTAAGCAAGATATAGAAATTTCTAACAAATTAATCTATCAGCAAGCGTAGGTGCGCCAAGCGAAGCCAGCGTCGCTTCTGTTAAATTGTAGGGTGGGTAGAGTGAAAGCGAAACCCACCTTTTTTTATTGACGTACCCTGAACAATGGATGGTGGGGGTTAGTGGTTTTAAGGTGGAGTAAAGGATGCCGTTGCACTATAAAGACTTTGCCCACCTGACCTGAACTTGCCCAAACCTGACAGGTTTTGGAAACCTGACAGGTTTTTTCCACAGAATTTAGAGAAGATACGTGTAGAGGATATTTGAAGGTTAACGGTGGACATAGATACCAAGATGATTTGCAATCAGACGTTCATAGCCTCGAATCCTGCCATTTATCGGCGAATTTAATAAAATAGGTTTCCCTGACGCGCCTTCCATAACCAAAGCCACAGAACCACCACCGTCCATATTCAGCGCAGTGTTCGCCCCATAAGCTTGAACCATTTCAGCTAATTCCAATAAGGTAACGCCTTCGCTATAGTTTTTTTGTTTGCCATCGACAACGAAAATCATAAAGGTCTTTGCCACTTTATTGAGAGCAAGAGCGGTTCTCGGATACGGAATATCACCAAAAGCACCTGTAAATGGGTTTTGCAGTTTCCCCTCTTTGATAAGTAATTCTTGACCAGAAATGGCATTGTAAATGGGGCGGCCAATCGGTTTTTCAAATCGTACTTGATTATTTGCGGAAATGTAGAGCGTTTTAAAATTTTTATTTGCTTGTGAATAAATCTGGAAACGAGAACTGGCAAAACCTAACACGTTAACCGGATCACCGCGATGAGCCGGATAAGCATTCCAAAAATCGACTGAAAACAGCGGATGAAATGGATAAAAAAAGCTCCCATTGACAGCCAGTTGAAGTTTAAACTTGGCTAAAAACTGACTGGTTGTACTGACACCTATTTCCCCCCCTTCACTTTTCTCTCCGGGTGTCACCAAAAAACGGATATGTGGGTTTGTTAAATCAACCGTGACGACATGAATAATAATAGGGCGGGGGGTATGGCGAACATCTCTAATATAAGTGATTCCTTCAAAAAGCATTTTGTGGATATTACTTGGTATCGGTGGAGGCCAAAATGACAAAAATAAGTAGCTACAAATCACTAAAATAGAAAATATGAATAAAAACAAAAATAGACGAAAATAAAATTTAAACATACTTAAAAAGTCCTCAAACCGTTGTTGATTGCCTGGAATGGTGAATGAAAGCAATGTAAGTAATTGTTTTTTAAATATAATTTTTGTAATGGAATGGGGTTCAACTTTTGGTTAAAACGAATTTTCACCCCCCCAGGTGGAAACGGTTTAACAAGACGATAATCTGTTCCCTATTTTTATTTCGAGGATTAGTTAGGACTATTTTTAGAATTTATGATTAATTCCAGCTTCTTTCATGATTGCATTTGCTGTAAATCTTGATTTACAATTATGTGGCACAGTTACAGGTTTAGAACTCTCTTTTCCCCAATATTCGTGTGATCCTTTTGCTGCTCTGATAAATTTCCAGCCATACTTTTTAAGTATTTTTTTAACTTCTTTTTCATACCCATTCATGCTATTGCAATATGATCTTTAAAAATAATATCTGTTGATACTTTAGGTAATGATTTATTATCGCCTAAAATCAATAAATTAGGGATAGCTTCTTCAACTTCTTTTTTTAAGGTATTGAAATTTTCAGCTTCTAATACGAGTCCTTGAATATCTCTACTTGTTGCGACAAAAACCTTTTCCTCGTCATCATAAATAAAATTGATATTTATTGTGATTGTTATCCCCATTCTGGCTAAAAACCATGAGAATGGGTATCTTAATGGATAACTCATTGTACACCTCTGTAATCATTAGACTTATCCCTTAATAAGCGTATTTTAAAAATAGTGGTATAAATCAATAATTTAGCTTATTAATAGACAAGCCATGTAGGGAAGTGCATCCGTGTTTTTAGTGCAGCGGCAACACGATATTGATGATTAATGGAATGCTGTTGCACACAGATGTGTACAACGCTCTACATGGCTAAGGAACCGTTTCTCGTGTTTGGTGAACATTCGACGCGGAGCGGAGCGTCGGGGAAGGCATTCCCAAACGGAGTTTGGGAACGAGAAATGGCATTGAGTGCAAGGTTAACTTGCACGAATTTGTCTATCGCGCACGCACATAAATAGATGATTTACGGCGATCCATCTCAAAAAGTTTGGTGGCTGTGATTAACTTATAGAGTTGATTGTAGCCATAGCTTTTTGGCTTAAACCCTGGCAATTGCTGAATTATTTGTTGCCCAACAACGCCTAAGCAAATCCACTTAGTACCAATGACATTGCTTAACAAATTGAGTAATCGAGTATTGCCATCATGTTGCGTCGTGTTTTTTTCAGCTTTTTCAGCTTTTTTAACCTTTTTGGCTTTTTTAACCTTTATTGGTACCGGCGGAAGATTTTCCGTATGGATAAATCGATCACAAGCGGCAACAAGAGCTTGAGGTGTTTTTTGTTCTCCAAAACCATAGACACTCAAACGAGACTTATGAATCCGTTTCGCTAAAGGGGTAAAATCGCTATCACTGGAGACAAGACAAACCCCATCTAATTCACTTGACTTTGAATAAAGCAAGTCCATTGCATCAATTGTCATACCTATGTCTGTTGCGTTTTTTCCAACTGTATAGGCAACTTGTTGAATTTTATCAATAGCGAATTGAGAGACAATCTTTTGCCATGCCTTTAGGTTTGGCTTTGTCCAATCACCATAAGCACGTTTGATAATGACTTTGCCATGTTTTGCCGCCTCGACAAGTATTTCTTCAATTTTGGTTGGTTGAGCATTATCAGCATCAATGAGCATTGCTAATTTTGCTTGTTGAGGTTGTTGAACAATTTTCATATTTTAGTCACCTCTCGACGATATAATTCCAGCGCAAATGACGACATACCACACCTAGCCGCCATTTCTGCCGCAGATAATCCTTCTTTATTCTTGAGACGTAAATCTGGCTCTAAAATTAACAATTTATCCAATATCCGCCCAAACTTCCGCCCAAACTCAGGCATATAATCCATTTCTATAAAAAAAGCTCTTAAAGCCCAATGAACGGCTGTGTTGCCTTCTCGTTTATCTTGAATATTCACTATTGAGCGGAGATTATCCTGATCGCAATTTTCTAAGATATAAGTTACTAACTCAAATTTGTGTTGACACAAGGCGAGCGTGATAATTGTGAAATCCAAATCTGTGCAATCAGTCAGATTTCCGCCAGCCTTATACAGGCGACGAAAAACCTCAATCTTTCCCATTTCGGCACTATACAGAAATGGTGTAAAACTGTTAGAACTATGATTAACTTTCCCTGATACATCACTTTGCCGTTTATTAACATCAGCACCAGCTTCAATTAATAAATCAATGACACTTAAAAAACGGGAAAAGTTAAAATTGATTAGCTGTTGAGAATCCATATATTCGTCAAATTTTTCATCGTCGATATCGTCAATATATTCACCTAGCCGTTTTGAAATTGATGTTTCAAAATCTTCATCAAGTATACATCCATCAAACAAGGCGAAAAATTCTGGCGAGGCGCGTCTAAAAAAATCTGGTGATGCGTTCATCCTATGAGTGACTAATTTATTTTTCGTTATTTCCCCCCCAATCAGATTAAGCGCGTGGTAAAGTGGTGTCATAGGACCATAGTCACAAGCTTGCTCAATATCAGCCCCTTTTTCGATAAGACGATGGATAATAGTCAAGTCTGCATTATCAATCGCTACTTGCAAGGTAGTGATGTTTTGCCTTTTGGTTATCGCATTGATGCTATCGCCTAATTCATATTGTAGGAATAATTTTGCCCCCTCTTGATTGTTATTTTGTAAAGCCACCATTAATGCTGTACTACCATCGGTAGCCTGAATTTTAGGATCAGCGCCATGTTCAAGTAAGTGTTTCAGCTTATCGTTTTGAGCATTGCCCGCAAACATCATCAGTTGCGTGCGTGCTCTTGGTCCACAATCCTTGAATTTGCGGTTTGGGGATCGTAAATCTAAAGGACGTTTTTTCCAATCCTCAGAAAAGCACATTTTGCGAATCCTCTCTTGTTCTATTGTTTTCTCCATGTTCACTTTTATCTGCTTATCCACACACTGATAAAGTCCATGCGGAGGAAAGTGCTTAAAAAACGCCATCCTAAATTTTTCGATTTCCCATAACTGAGGAACATTGTGATCTTCTGAAAACAATCCCATGACAGAAGCCCACCGATAATATTGGTTGATAATGTTTTTTTTGCCCAGAAAGGCGGCTAACATTAACAACTTTCTCAAAATGTCAGGCAAAAATTCTCCGGCTCTATAGGCGCCATGCTCAAAAGCCTTTTGGTAATGCTTGAGTGCTTGTTCATAATCAGCACACAAGGCATAATAATTTCCCCAACCTTCTTCATAAAAATAGCGAAAATAGGGAGAAAGTTCATTTTGCTCAAAATTTTTGAGTGCGGCTTGTGCTCGTATTTCATCGCCAACGGTTTTCTCCTCATCAAGAGAAATCTCGAAAACTGGAGCCAAGCAATTATTTAAAAAATGGTTGTCTAAAGGTTCCAATCTGACTCGCACACAATCAGGATCAAAACCTTCACGCTTTTTTTGATAAAGGTTATGGACAAGTCTAATAAATAACTCTTTATCTCCAAATGTTTTTGCAAAAACTTGGGTAGTGTGTTGCCATGCTCTTGCTAAAAGTAGCCAGCTAACCAAGCCATTTAGGCGCTTGAATTTGAGCAGAGAACTGATCTCAGGTAGCCCATTGCCCTGTTTCCAACGCTGCAACAATCGACGAATAGACTCATCATCATTCTCATAGTCGCGGCATAGAGTATCAATAAGCTCTTTTTCAGACACTCCATTAGCTTGCATCCACCAAGACAAAACTTCTTTAACGGCAATTGTGTCGCCAGATTCAAACCATTTTTCAATCAATGCTGAATCAGGTAATTTTTTCATGAAAACGAGAGTACTTGGCACAAACAGTTCATCAACTAAAATCTTTATAATGGTGGTACGATCAGCCATATTTGTTGGCGCCATCAAAATAATGGTTTTATAATCATCCAAGAGTTTGGTGAGCCATGCCTGTATATTAGTAGCAAGGGCAGAGTCAATTTTTCGTAGCGGTTTCAGTAATGCATCGTCTATGAGAATGTTTGCCTTTGCGATGTTAAAATCTTTTTCATCGGCAAAACGGCTCAAACGTTTTCTCAAATCATCGCCCCTGCCAAATAAACCAAAGGCATGGACAATAAAATGCACGATTTCGCCTACATGCGGATAAGGTTTTTTTTCAATCATAATGTCTCCTGCGTTAAACGTAATGGCAGTGATGATAATTTTTTCTCAGAAAAATTACTAGGATAGCGGGCGGACAGTGATTTGAATTTTGACATAAAAGCAGATAACATATTGATTTTATAGGATATTAAAAATAGCCGCGCACTACAATATAAAATTACCAACTCCTATCACTCTAAAATTTCAAAACGATTTGACAGCAAACGCTTATAGTTTAAAAATACGCGAATGTTTGCAAAGTCATCAATTAACGAAAATAAGTTTTCCCCTACCGATGCGCTTTGATATTCACACTCAACAATCTAATTTACCATTTGATATAAAGGCGGATGAAACCTTAGAAGATTTTCAAAAAAGAGCATTGCAAGACATTAATAAAATTATTAAAAATGAAAAATCCTCTATTCAACTGGATTTTGGTAATTTTGGACAAATATTGCTTAGACGAGAGCCAGAATGTAGCCAGTCTAAAAATTCCATACGGTTTGTTGTTTAATAACATTTACAAAATACTCGCCTGAAAATCCATTTGGATAAAGTGTTGTTTGTTCAGGTATATTTTTGTTTTCTTCATTGAAAGGTTGACCACTAAAGAACTCGTAGGGTGTATAAGCGGAGCGTCATACACCAAAAATAATCCGATTTAATGGGAATAAAACCATTATTGAAAGGTGCATGACGCTATCGCTTATGCACCCTACAAATCTTATAGTTTAATACACCTTACGAGTTCTTGTTAGATGTTTAAGGTAATGTCTTTTGACTCAATTTTTTCTCGTTTCCACGCGCGGGTGTCAAAGCCATTAAGTTAAGCCAGGGCGAACACGCATGTTCGCCCTACAACCAGAGAATACGCGGGGTTTGTAGGGGCATACCTGTGTGTCTGCCCTTAACTTAATTGAAGCGTAGGGTGGTTTCGAGGCTTACCGTTTTTTAAAGAAAAAACGGTAAGCCTCGAAAGGAACGAAGTGGAAACCCACCCTTTCTCATTAAGACGAAAATCATTTTTCATTTCGAGACTTACCGTTTTTTTAAAGAAAAAACTTTCGCCTCGAAAACAGTTGCGGTGGGTTTCACTCTACCCACCCGACGCTCGCTCGAAAAATCAAAAACTTGATGTATTTATTTTAACCGGAATGATGTTAAGCGATTTTAACGTCGATTCCCGGTTGCTTACTCAATATTTCCAATAAAGGTTTATATTTCAATAAGTCTAACAAATCCTGAATTTGTTCTTTAGACAATTGATAGACGGTACGTGATTCGATTATCTCCTCGTGTCTATTATCCTTTTTGAAATAAAAATCACGTTCTGGCAACCACTTATCTGAGAGTGATTCACGCGCAATGGGGATGAGTTGAATCTCTTTTATTTCTCCAACGACATCAGCATAAAATAACTCATCACTCTCAGGATTCTCGTAGATTTCTCGAAGTTCAATCAATGCTGAAAAGAAATCTTTTAATCGAATTGGCGTGATGGGAACACAAAGAAATTTGTCATTCTGTTCACGACATTCCACAAGTAGGCATAGATATTGTGTATTGAACTGATCTGAAGCCACCAACAATTGGGGGCTATCATAGTCAATCAGTGTTTCTTGATGTTGTATGATTCGTCGCATGGTTTTTCTACTTTTTGACAATTTCTTCACAATCAGGAATTGGGTTGTATGTTGCTTTTTTCCACCATGAATAATGTGTCGAATTGTTCCCTGTTTGTAAAATAATCCCACTTTCAGGTGGCAATATCAGTTGAACAATCTTTTTATGTTTATGTAATGGCAATTTAAGTAATTTCACACATTCATCTAAATTATTAAAGATTGAGAGTGAGCGAATCCTGCATTCATTGGTATTAAAACGTTTCCTAGGATAAAGTTTTCTATGTGAATAAAAATCATCATCAGTAGGTGGAAACTGTTTAACAAGACGATAAAATGTTTCATATTTCGGCGCAATTGCAGCATCAGGCGGGCAATTAGTGGGTAAATATTCAGCCCATTCATCTTCTTTGGTATTTTGTGTCATCTTTTTTATACTTTATTAAAAAAATCTTCTTGGTTATCGTCTGCCACTTTCGATGTCGTACCGATTTGTCTTTACGAGAATCATTTTTCATTTCGATGCTAAAGTTTTTTCTTTAAAAAAACTTTAGCCTTGAAAACTACGCTCTACTCTACACTCGCTTAAAATGCTTCGATAACTTCTTGTACCCATTTGTCTTCCGGTTTTCCTTGGGGATGGGTAGCGATTACAACCTTCGTCATTTCATTATCACGCTTTAATTTTCCAGTCGCCTCAACATAAGGTTGGCCTGTTTTTTGCATTGGAAAAATGCTTTTTAAGAAAGGATCTGCCCAATCTAAACCCGTCAATAATAGCAACCCTTCATTGATAGGAATCCAGTAATCTTCGAGGCACTTAAATGATTGGCATTCTTTCCAACAAGAGATAAAACTCTCTCAGCGAAAAAATTTCTTTCGTTTTCTGTTGTCACTGCGATATCCTTACTGCTAACTATTTATTATCAGGCATATTTACTCTCATATTCCTAAATATTGACCGACAAATCAGGCCAGTTTGTCCTCATAAGTATAGCGTTTTTCGTTTTGGTGAAATACAAAAAAAGGCAACCATAAAGGATTCGAGGCTATTCGAGGTTTAAGTTTTTTTTTCGATAAAAAAACTTAAACCTCGAATGCTTTTTCTTTAAAAAAAACTTTAGCCTCGAAGAGGTTTTCGTTTTTTGAAAAACGAAAACCTCGAATGCAGCCTACAAGTTCCACCGATTTCATCGGTGGCTATTCATGTTTAACCCCTTCGGGGTTGAA
>JAOZSV010000216.1 GCA_029939505.1 Thiotrichaceae bacterium
AACCCCAACGGGGTGAAATGTGAATAGCCACCGATGAAATCGGTGGAACTTGGAAACACCTTGCGTCACATCAGTTATTATATTATAAAATACCGGGCGAACACTTATGTTCGCCCTTTCAAATCCTGGTCTATTTTTTCTATAAAAAATAATGAATAGCCACAAATTATTTCTCTTTTTCGCTTTATTTTTTTATTGTACGAACCCATTAGCGACAGAATTATATCCTCCCTTATTATCACAAGGGGAACAATTTCAGAATGTTGAGAGTTTACTAGATAATGTCATACCTCGCAAACCTATTTCAGCTATTGCTTTTAGTCCAAGCGGTCAAGTTTTAGCACTGAGTATTGTTGATACGGTTTATTTATGGGATATCCAATCTGGAAAAGAAGTTAAACGTTTAGGACATCCAATGAATAAAATTAAACAACTTATTCAGTTCTCTCCATTTTTTACACCGATGTCCCAATTATCTTTAAGGACGATTTTAGATAATCATTATAATAAACAACTCGTTATTAATCATCTGGCTTTTAGTTTAGAGGGTCAATTTTTAGCCATTGGTTATGATGATTTCGTACAGATATGGAATATAAAATCGGGTCAACCAATCCAACAATTAGAAAAAAAGACGAGTAATATGACAGCTATCACTTTTAGCCCTAAAGATAGCAAAATATTGGCTTTAGGTTCTATGGAAGGGACTGTATATTTATGGAATTGGTCAATCAATAAAATTGTCAAACAGTTGCCAGGACATTCCGCTTCTGTTAATACCTTGGCTTTTAATTCAAATGGTGAACGATTAGCTTCTGGGGGGAGTGATGCCCTTATCTATTTATGGAAACTGTCATCAGATGAGAAACAACAATTAAAAGGACATTTAGACGTGGTTACCCAGGTTCAATTTGATTCCAATGATGAATATTTAGCCTCAGCTTCATGGGATAAAACGGTACGCTTGTGGAATATCAAATCAGATAAACCCAGTAAACCAGATATTTTGGAAGGACATTCCGCTGCCGTTAATACATTGGCTTTTAGCCCTGATGGAAAAACATTGGTATCGGGTGCGATGGATAATTCAATACGCTTATGGGATATTCAATTAAAGACAGAAATGAAAGAGCGTTCAATACATTCTAATCATAATGTTATCGCAGTCGCTTTTAGTCCAAATGGCCAATTTTTTGCGTCGGTTTACTGGGATAAAACGGTGCGTTTGTGGGATGTGCGAGCCAGTCAAGAATTTCAACATCAAGAATTTCAACGTTTTGAAGGACATGCCAGTCTAGTGAATATCATTGCTTTTGATTCAGAGGGCAAAACACTCATTTCTGGTTCAGATGATCACGGCATCACTGTCTGGCATGACAGCCAAGGTTTATCATCAAATCCAAATTTTACAAATGGAATCAGTTACTTAACTAAAGGAATTCGTTCAATTAATTCATTTGCTTTGAGTCCAGATGGTCAGTTTCTGGCTTTTGGAACAAAGGAAGGACGCATACATTTTTTAGAACTGCAAACGGGTCAAAAAATAAAGCACTTACCCGCATTGTCTAAAGAAGAAGTTAACGTGGTTGCGTTTAGTCCAGATGGCCAAATTTTAGCATCAGGATCACGTTATTCCACTGAACCTCAACAAAATAGTTCGCCCTTGCACTTATGGGATGTGCCGTCTGGAAAGAAGATTAAAACTTTAAAAGGGCATACAAACCATGTTTTTGCTTTAGCATTTAGCCCCAATGGTCAGATTTTAGCTTCCGGTTCTGATGATAAAACCATACACTTGTGGGAAATACCCTCTGGTGAAAAAATGAAAGTACTCAAAGGACATGAGCACTTTATCACTTCTCTTGCGTTTCATCCTGAAGGCAATGTGTTAGCCTCTGGCTCATGGGATAAAACAGTCCGCTTATGGGATGTCAAGTTAGGTAAAGAAATCAAACGTTTAGAAGGGCATTCACATTATGTCACCGCCGTTAGCTTTAGTCCAAAAGGTCAAATCTTAGCCTCAAGTGCCTGGGATAAAACCATCCGTTTGTGGGATAGTGAATCTGGTTTGCAAATTCACCGTTTAAAAGCACATACTGATTTTGTTCAGACCATTGCTTTCAACCAAACGGGTGAACTGTTAGCCTCTGGTTCAAAAGATAGCACGATTCGCCTCTGGGATGTCAACACCGGTCAATTACAACAGGTGATGATAACCGGGGCAAGGCATACCTGGGCTAATTGCCAGGTTTCCACACAATACTGTTGGCGTGCTGATGATGGTACCTTATTGATAGATAAAAAAGAGAATGGCACCATTCAATCTATTTTACCACCTGTAAAAAAAGCGAAACCACCCAAAGTCAAATTTTCTTCTGATTCATTAAAACTGAATTATGGGGAACCTTCCTCTTTATCTCTAACAATAAGCAATCATGACACAGTGCCAATCTATTGGATCAATGTGAAACAATTATTTGAAAAAGAAAATCCTCTTATTTTTTATCCGCCGAAAACCCATCTCGTTTTGAAAGCCAGCGAAAGTATAACATGGGCAGTCAAAATAAATGCCTGGCTAGATGATGAAAATCGTAAAAGTCAAGAAGCCGAGTTAAAATTATCCATTCGTGCGGCTAATCATGAACAGCTTATCACTATTCCAGTTCGCATCCTTGTTTCTTACACTTTCTCTTGGCAACTGTATATTGTATTAAGCGTTTTAGTCTTGTTGATTAGCATTGTATTGTATTACCTCAGTTTATATTATCATCCCATTGTACAAAGGCTTTCTGCTGATAGTCGCCAGTTATTCGCTCTTCCATTAGAACAATTGCCGAAAGCCAAACAATTATTACAAAAAACACGTCTGCTTGATATGGTGTTATCCAATAATGATTCACACCACAAATGGTTAGATGAAGCCATTGGTTTTCTGAATCAACCCAATCAATTACGTTGTCAGTTGTTAGCCAATCGGTTAAATGCTTCCATACAATCCTATGCTCATGATGAACTATTCATTTTACAACTCAGTACGACATTTCCACTCAAATTGGATAGACTCGCTATTTATTTTCCACCCGCTCATTCACCCGTTCAGGAAATTATCTGGCGATTAAAGCAAGACGATATTAATTTCCAAACCACACTGGTGATTAGTTTAGAACCCACACAAAAATTACGAAATTACGGCAACGATCGCACGAATTTATGGGTTATCCCGGATAGCCGGGCACTCACGAATTTATTATTATCGCCAGAACCCATTGACGTATTAACACGCTTATTAGCCACTCAACTGGCTATCATAACGCTTTCCCCTTATCAAACCAGTGGAGGTATTACTAAAAGCAGTCTCTTTTTTGGGCGCGATAAAATATTAGCCCAAATTTTAAATCGTGAACCAAAGAATTATCTGGTGATTGGCGGAAGACAAGTCGGAAAAACGAGTTTACTACGTCAAATCAAACGGCTTTACCAAAATCATCCAAAGGTAGAATGTGTTTACCTATCAGTGGGTCTAAGTGATAGAAAAGTCTTTACTGAACACTTAAGCAATTTACCAAAAGAACGACAACGTCTCTTACTGATAGACGAAGCTGATGTCTTTATTCGTCGAGAAATCACAGAAGGTTATCCCACACTCAGTCATTTTCGTAATTTGAGCGAAGAAGGGCGATGTTATTTTATCCTGGCGGGATTTTGGGATTTGTATGAAGCCACGGTATTGGATTATCATTCCCCGATTAAAAATTTTGGGGAAGCCATTACTATTGGGGCATTAGAATTAGAAGCGTGCAGGAAATTAGCCATCGAACCGATGAAGATGCTGGGTATTGATTACGCTCAAGAGGAATTAGTCGAACAAATCATCAGAAAAACCGGACAGCGAGCCAATTTGATAGCAACCGTTTGCGATGAAATGTTGAAAAATTTACCGGCTGAAGCACAGAGACTGACAGAAAAAGAGATCGTTAAGGCATTAAAAAGTACAACCACTACTGAAGCATTAGGAAACTGTCAATTAACCGATGATAAACAAGCCGCTCGTTTGGATTGTATAATTGTTTACAGCACCGTCAAAAAAGGAAAATTCACGCTATCTGAAATCATGAGCTTATTCGATCAATATCAATATGATTATACAACTGATCAACTCAGGCAATCTTTAAGCCGTTTGGAGTTAGCCTTTATTATTCGGCGTGAAGAAACCGTTTATCATTATTGTGTTCCTCTCTTTCGGGAAATGTTGCTGAAACAAGAAGTCGATAGCTTGTTAAAACATGAGTTAAAGGGATATCAGTCGCATTAAGTTAAGCCTTGGAGTCCATTCGAGGTTTTAGTTTTTTTGAAAAAAAAACTAAAACCTCGAATCCTTTAGATTTGGAAGTCGGGTTACTTTGCTGCGCCATCTAACTCGACCTACTTAACTGACAGGTTTAGTTTTGTGTTTGATTAAATTTTCATTCCTAACTACAAGGATTCTATATAAGAAGGGATTAAAAACGAGCATTACCTCGATCCAATCCTTTCGCTGATATAATCCTTGTCGTTATTGTTTTTTTTTTAAATCCTTTCTTATATACAATCCTTGTAGTTATGGGATAATGAGAAAACTTGATGATCGAGTAATAGAAATCCGATTTTTGAAAAAAATCGCTTTATTCGCCAAAAATCTGTTTATTTCGCTAATCCGCTAAGAGGTTAAGGGTGGTAGGTCGGGTTAGCTTATCAAGCGTCGCGTGATAACGTAACCCGACTTTCACTACTCCGCCTGATATTTAGTCGGGTTACTTTGCGGCGCCATCTAACCCGACCTACTTAACTAGAAATGCTTTATGAAATATAGTGAAATATTCTACACCCTACAAGGTGAAGGTCAATTGGTTGGAGTTCCCTCAGTTTTTTTGCGGACGAGTACCTGTAACCTGAGATGTTCATGGTGTGATACCGCATACACCAGTTGGTACCCTGAAGATAAAAATATCTCTGTTTTCGAGGCATTTAATGAAATCACAACATTTGGTGTTAAACATGTCGTGATCACAGGAGGAGAACCTTTTATCCAGAGAGAAGAATTGACCACTTTGTGTAAGATGTTATCTGCGAAAGGACATCATATTACAATTGAAACCAACGCGACTGTTTTTGTACCAGTGCAAGCAAATTTGATTTCAATGAGTCCAAAGCTCTCCAATTCAACGCCACTGGATGATAAACGGTGGAAGGAAATTCACGACAGAGAAAGACTCAAGCCGGAGATCATGCGTTTGTTCCTAGATAAATATGAGTGTCAAGCGAAATTTGTGATTAGTGATACTCAAGATATTCAAGAGGTTCAGGAATTGGCTGAACAAATACCTATCCCAAAAGAAACGATTATTTTGATGCCACAAGGCATTGAAGAAAGTGATATCAACACACGTCAAAAGTGGCTTGTGGAAGTTTGCAAGAAAACCGGCTATCGTTATTCACCCAGATTACATCTCAATATATGGGGTAATAAACGAGGAACCTGATGGTGGAATGGTGAATGGTGAATGGTGAATGTTTAATGGTGAATAAATGTAAGTTCGAGGTTTGAGTTTTTTTTCAAAAAACTCAAACCTCGAACATTGTTTTTTAAACTAATATATTTTGTAATGGAATGCGGTTCAACTCTTGGTTAAAAAACCCGACTGCATTCCCACGCAGGCGCGTCAATGCCATTAAGTTAAGCCTTGGGGAGTCCATTCGAGGTTTTAGTTTTTTTGAAAAAAAAACTAAAACCTCGAATCCTTTATATTTGGACGTATTTTGGAGTCCAAACCTTCAGATTTGGATGATTTAGTTTAAATCTCAAATACGTCCAAATCTGAAGGTTTGGATTCCAATAAATCTTCCAAAGACATTTCTGAGAAACGACTGACAGGTTTCAAAAACCTGTCAGGTCAAAGAGGATCAGGCGTGAGAATCTCTGATTGAGATAACGTCATACAAAATATCTTCGGTTTTGCTTCCCCTCCGACTGAACTGATTAACGGAGAAAATTGAGTCAAAGTAGAAGGTTCAGTACAGAAATAGACTGTCTCATTATTCCTGCCCATCGCTAATGGATAATCCTGACATCCCACCATCAACCACTTCCCATCCGCAATCAATGCCATAATGGCAAAACGCCCCCTCAATTTTTTCATCATCACCTGCATCGCTTTAACAGGTGACAGATGAGAGATTTCCAAATAATTGTAAAGCAAATAAGAGAGCGTTTCCGCCGCATTGTTTTTGGAATTAAACTGGTATCCATAAAAAATTAATTTCTCCTGTATTTCCAAGAGGTTGTCGATCACGCCAAGGCATATCACTGCAACATCTCCGAATGAATATATCGGTATCGCACCGTTTAGGGGAGAATCAATTGGAGTTGGGCGAAAAAAAACAATACCCAAACTGCCGATGGACTGCCAGTTGCTTAATAACTCCGACAGATCCAATGAGCGGTGATATTCAATCAACTCGTTCTGGAGGCTACATATTTCTAATTCGAGCCGAACATTCTCTTTTGCTAAGACATCGTGTAACACTTGAAAACGTTTCAAAGTGTTTTCTGTTGGGTTCCGAAAGCTAAAAAGACTCTCATTCATATTCATATTTGTTACCTCAAGTTTCCAAGGAATTAATGACTTCCTGAGTATATCTATTCATTGGAACGAGGTCTAGTGTTGCAAACGATTATTCGCATTTTAACGTCTCAAAACCGATTTTTTTGTTTTTTTAAGACAGGTTAATTCTTCTGAAAATCTGGGGGTCGGGTGATTTCAGAGGGGGGCGACTGATAATTTATAACTCGCCTGTCGTTGTGCAGTTTGTTATGTACGTCAGCTAGTGTCGCATCAACAAAGCGTTAAAATATCCCTGGAGTCCAACGCTTCAGCTTTGGCGACTTAATAGCACGGCTCCAAACGCACAAAGCTGAAGCGTTGTACTCCAAACGCACAAAGTTAATGACGTGTTTTAAGAAACCAAAAAAAATCGGTTTTAAGACGTTAAAATGCAAATAACCGTTTGCAACACTCGACCTGGTTCAAAAAAAAAGATATACTTATTTTTTTTAATTAGGAAACCGGTATGAATATGAATGAAAGCATTTTTGGATTTTGGAACCCAACAGAGAAAACGGTGAAACGTTTTCAAGGGTTACACGATGTCTTAGCAAAAGATCACGCACGGCTCGAATTAGTGATATGCAGACTCCAGAACGAGTCGATTCAATCTTGGTGCTCATTCGATGTGTCGAAGTTGTTAAACGACTTACAGTTGCCCCTCGGCGGTTTGGGTATTGCTTTTTTTCGCCCATTTCCCCTTTTTTTACCCCAATATGGTGTGATGCCCATTTATTCAATCGGGCAGATTGCTGTGGCGTGCCTTGGTGTTATTGATAATCTCCCTGAAATACGGGAGAAATTGATTTCTAATGGGGTTCAGTTTGATACCAAAAATAATGTGTTCGAGGTTTAAGTTTTTCTTCAAAAAAACTTAAACCTCGAACGGAAACGCTCTCGCAGCTGCTTCACCATTATTTAGAATCTCATCATCTTTCAGCGACTGATGCGATGCAGAGGATGATGAGAAAATTGAAGGGGCAATTTGCTTTGATGGCGTTAGTGACGAAAGGGAAATGGTTGATGGTGGGATGTCGTGATTATCCCTTAGCGGTGGGCAGGATGAGAAATGACTCAACCGTCTATTTCTGTACGGATACCAAGACGTTGTTTCAATTTACTCCGGCAATGAGTTCCGTTTTCGGGAATCCAAAGCCGGAGATATTCTGTGGTACAATACCTCAATCCGATGATATTCTCTTGTTAGATGTTTAAGATAATGTCTTTCGACACAAACCTCTGAGGTTTTGGAAACCTCAGAGGTTTTTCGTCAAACACAACCTCTGAGGTTTTTCGTCAAATACAAACCTCTGAGGTTTTGGAAACCTCAGAG
>JAOZSV010000217.1 GCA_029939505.1 Thiotrichaceae bacterium
AAAACCTCAGAGGTTTGTATTTGACGAAAAAACCTCAGAGGTTTGTATTTGACGAAAAAACCTCTGAGGTTTCCAAAACCTCAGAGGTTTGTGTCGAAAGACATTATCTTAAACATCTAACAAGAGAATATCATCGGATTGAGGTATTGTACCACAGAATATCTCCGGCTTTGGATTCCCGAAAACGGAACTCATTGCCGGAGTAAATTGAAACAACGTCTTGGTATCCGTACAGAAATAGACGGTTGAGTCATTTCTCATCCTGCCCACCGCTAAGGGATAATCACGACATCCCACCATCAACCATTTCCCTTTCGTCACTAACGCCATCAAAGCAAATTGCCCCTTCAATTTTCTCATCATCCTCTGCATCGCATCAGTCGCTGAAAGATGATGAAACTCTAAATAATGGTGAAGCAGCAGCGAGATCGTTTCAGTTCGAGGTTTAAGTTTTTTTGAAGAAAAACTTAAACCTCGAACACATTATCTTTGGTATCAAACTGAACCCCATCAGAAATTAATTTTTCCCGTATTTCAGGGAGATTATCGATCACACCAAGGCACGCCACGGCAATCTGCCCGATTGAATAGATGGGCATCACACCATATTGGGGTAAAAAAAGGGGAAATGGGCGAAAAAAAGCGATACCCAAACCGCCGTGGGGCAGTTGTAAGTCGTTTAACAACTTCGACACATCGAATGAGCACCAAGATTGAATCGACTCGTTCTGGAGTCTGCATATCACTAATTCGAGCCGTGCGTGATCTTTTGCTAAGACATCGTTTCGAGGTTTCCGTTTTTTGAAAAAAAAACGGAAACCTCGAAAACTGATGAAAACGTTTCACCGTTTTCTCTGTTGGGTTCCAAAACCCAAAAATGCTTTCCGTCTTTTTCATAACCAGTTTCCTCAGAAAAAGAAATGAGTATATCTTTTTATTGGAACCAGGTCAAAATTTAAAAACGGTTATTCGCATTTTAACGTCTTAAAATCGAGTTTTTTTGACAAGCTGATGTGACGCAGGGTTCTTCCAATTTGAATAGCCACCTCAATTCCACCGATTTCATCGGTGGAACTTGGACACTGGTTGGCGTACATAACAAACTGCACAACGACAGGCAAGTTCAAAATTATCGATCGCCCCCCCTCTGAAATCACCCGACCCCCCCACATTTTCAAAAGAATTAACCCGTCTTAAAAGAACAAAAAAATCGGTTTTAAGACGTTAAAATGCTAAAGCCGTTTAAAATAATTGACCTCGTACCAATGAATATATATACTTAGGAAGTCATTAATTCATTGGAAACTTGAGGTAAAAAATATGAATGAGAGTCTTTTTGGCTTTCGGAACCCAACAGAAAACACTTTGAAAAGTTTTCAAGTGTTACATGATAGATTAGCAAAAGAGAATGTTCGGCTCGAATTAGAAATATGTAGCCTCCAGAACGAGTTGATTGAATATCACCGCTCATTGGATCTGTCGGAGTTATTAAGCAACTGGCAGTCCATCGGCAGTTTGGGTATTGTTTTTTTTCGCCCAACTCCAATTGATTCTCCCCTAAACGGTGCGATACCGATATATTCATTCGGAGATGTTGCAGTGATATGCCTTGGCGTGATCGACAACCTCTTGGAAATACAGGAGAAATTAATTTTTTATGGATACCAGTTTAATTCCAAAAACAATGCGGCGGAAACGCTCTCTTATTTGCTTTACAATTATTTGGAAATCTCTCATCTGTCACCTGTTAAAGCGATGCAGGTGATGATGAAAAAATTGAGGGGGCGTTTTGCCATTATGGCATTGATTGCGGATGGGAAGTGGTTAATGGCGGGATGCCGTGATTATCCATTAGCGGTGGGCAGGAATAACGAAACGGTCTATTTCGGTACTGAACCCTCTACTTTGGTTCAATTTTCTCCGTCAATCAGTTCAGTTGGAGATGATCCAAAACCGAATATATTTTGTGCCGCATTATCTCAATCAGAGATTCTCACACCTGATCCTCTTTAGCGCGTTGGTTGGAGTTCGTCCTGAACTCCAACTTATTTGTTCTTAGACCTGACAGGTTTTTGAAACCTGTCAGATATAATAATATTTTTTAACCTCAAATGCGAATTAAGAGTTAAAAATGGAGTCCAATACGCCCAAAGCTGAAGCGTTGTACTCCAATACGCACAAAGCTGAAGCGTTGTACTCCAATACGCCCAAATCTGAAGGTTTGGACTCCAATACGTCCAAATCTGAAGGTTTGGACTCCAAGGCTTCACTTAATGACATTGACCCGACGTTCCACTGCCATTAAGTTAAGGAAGGAATGTTTATTGGAGTCCAAACCTTCAGATTTGGAAGTGTTTATTGGAGTCCAAACCTTCAGATTTGGAAGTAGTAGGTAGGCCGTTGCACAGTTTTAAAGTGAGTTGTTGATGATTAAAAAGGCCAGGCTCGAATTTTTCAAATTTTTTGTGGTGTTTAACAAAATAATCCGAACCTAGCCCCTTTTCACTCAATTACAGATGGCTGCTCAGGAACCTAAGATATGCTGCTGCTTGCGGAGTCAAACATAAATTGCAACACGCCGAACAATTGGGCGAGTTGTTCGACAGAATATCCATCACTATTTTGCGTAAATTGATCGTGGAGAAGCTTGCCAAATTCCCATCGTTTGCCATCGGTTACAATGCCATAGACGGGCAATGCTTCATTTTCGTTCAATTTTTGAGCCGCCACGAGTTCTGCCAAACATTGTCCCTTCGAGGTTTGAGTTTTTTTGAAAAAAAAACTCAAACCTCGAACCCTGTTCAAAATCATTCCGCTTGGCTTCGACGACGATTAGGATAGGCATTGTTAAGACGGTTTTTCCAAGGGGTGAACGTGTTGCGATGATATAATCAGGCGTTCCCGTCAGTTCTTCATCATAGCTTCGAGGTTTGAGTTTTTCTTCAAAAAACTCAAACCTCGAATTGATTTTTGAATCCACAATTCATAGTCTTTTGAATACGACTTATAGACTTCACGTAAGATCGGAAAAATGACCGCTTCTGTTCGTGAACCTTCTGATGTGTAGAGGGCAAGATACTGTTGGTTAAATGCAAATTCCTCTTAAAAAAAAGGGGGTGGTTCGCGTTCTTGAGCCTGAATAAAGGATTCTTCGTTGTACGTAATATGAAATTTTTTTTGGACTTGTTCTATATTTTTATAATCACTAAATGCCATAATTTGTTCCACCGATTTCATCAGTGGCTATTCACATTTAACCTCCTTCGGGGTTAAAACGGGGGTTAAACGTAAATAGCCTTATGAGCCTCTTGTTTAGAAATCCGATTTTTGAAAAAAATCGGATTTCTTACTTAAACTAAGAGTTAAAGAATTTATTTAAAATCAATAAGTTAAAAATAATTGTTCCAAAAACGCCAAAAGCGTTGGACTCCAATTTCAACTTTTTGGATATGACTGCTTATTCCTTATCCCAACATTTCCAACGCGACTTTCTTGGCATTGCTAAAGTCGGATTTGCCAGTACCCAATTTAGGTATGGTTTCCACCGCGAGATATTTTTTAGGCTGCATCAAGGGAGCAATATCACTTTTGAGGATTTGGGATTTGAGTGATTCTATGTCCATTTCTCCTGCAACCAAAAGGATAACCTTTTCTCCCTTACTCTGATCGGGCAGCGCGACAGCGAGTATTTCTACCTCTGGATTGTCGATGATTTCCGCGACTTTAATCTCAACAGCCCCCAGGCTGATCATTTCTCCGCCGATTTTGGCAAAGCGAGAATAGCGATCCAAAATAATCAGGAATCCATCTCTGTCTAGTTTGCCCTTATCGCCAGATTTGTACCAGCGTATTCCGTCTTTTTCTACAATGACTGCGTCGGTTTTTTCTGGATCATTGAGGTAGCCTTTCATAATTTGGGGGCCACCAATTAAGATTAATCCTGCTTCTCCGATAGGCAATTCTTCAAGACTGTCGGGATCAACAATTTTTATCGTGGTACCCGGTATGGGAAGCCCGACGGTTCCTATTTTATTACCGATTTGAACGTCGCCAGAATAGGATAAGAGAATATCGGGAATGTTGACACTGGCAACAGGCGCGGTTTCTGTCGCGCCATAGCCTTCATAAATGTCTTTCCCAAATTTTTCTTTGAAGGTTTGACGTACTTCCATGCTCAGGCGTTCTGCACCCGCCACGACAAGACGCAGCGTTTGAAACATTAAGGGGTGAATTTTACGGCTACGGGTATAGATACGCAGGAAGGTAGAAGTACCAATTAACAGAGTCACTTGATATTGCGCGACTAAACGACCAATCGTTTTCGCATCGGTGGGATCAGGTTGGCAAACCATTGGAATGCCTTCAATGAGCGGCAAAAAAGTGGTGACGGTGAGTCCAAAAGCGTGGAATATGGGTAAGGAATTGAGAATGACCTCATTATCCGGTGGGTTAAGTACCGCCATGACTTGTTTGATATTGCCCATGAGATTAGCGTGTGTCAATTGGACACCTTTGGGAACGCCTTCACTGCCGCTACTAAATAGAATAGCTGCCGTATCCGATAAAGCGGTTTTTTGGAAATAGCGCGTTTTCAAAATAGCCGCTGGTAAGAATTTTGCTTGTAGAAATGCGGAAATCAGCGACGATTTGGAGATTTCTTTTTTGACTTCTTCTAAATAAACAAAGTCGGCTTGTGTCTTCAATGAGGAGAAGTCAATGCCTCGCCCTTCCAGTTTGCTTAAAAACAGCCGTGAAGTGAGAACCGTTTTAATTTCTGCTCTTTCCATAGAAGCAGCCACCACTGTCGCTGGGGCAGTGTAATTGAGATTAACCACTGTTTTACCGTTGATTAAAACCGCAAAATTAGCAATAACCGCGCCTGGAGAAGAGGGCAGCAGGAGACCAATATTTTGCTGACTCTCCATCAGTGGTTTGAGTTTTCGTGCAAAAACCAAAGTGGCTGCCAGTAAGCGTCCATAAGTCAATTCTGTTTTAGCGTCTATCACACAGACTTTGCCGCTTTGCGCTTTTGCTGTCCGCAAAAAACTGATATGCAATGGTTCCAAACGGGAAATATATTCTTGCCATGTGTGAATGGACGTTTCTAAAACTGCTTGTTTAACTTCACCAGCAGTGGCAGTAGGCGGAAGGGCTTTGCCGAATCCGACAGTAATCTGACGGAGACCGGAATTGCCCGTTGAATAACGGTATTTACGAGTCGCATACGAGGAAAGGCTTCCCCAAAGTCCTCTTAAATAGAACGGAACGATCACCGCATTGGTTTCTTTGACCGTTCTCTCAAAGCCGGATTTAAAAATACTCAGATGACCATTGTGGCTAATATGCCCTTCTGGAAAAAGGGCGACAACGTCACCTTGACTGAGGCTTTCGCGCACTTGTTCGAGTGCTTGTTTACTGCCAGTACGTCCAATTGGGATGACGCGAAATACATCCAAAAAACTTTTTAGATACCACTTTTCATAAAAGCCACGAAACATCACAAAGCGAATAGGGCGGGGAGAGGCAATTTGTAGCATCGCCCAATCTAGCCAACTCACATGATTGCCTAAGAGTAAAACGCCACCGGTAGCAGGCAGGTTTTTCATATCAATCACTTGTATTTGATAGCGTCGTCTTAGCATTCCTGCAATAATGTAGCGAATGAAGGATTGGGGTAATTTGACGATGGTGTAAAGCGTGCCAAAAAAAGTGACGATTGCTAATATGTAAAATGTGGATTGGTTGGAAAATTCGGCATAAGCTAAACCAACCGATACGCCTAAAAAGAAAATCATAAATAGATTTTGGACAAAGTTATTCGCAGCCAAAACGGTACCTACCTCGCCTTCTTTTGCGTAATACTGAATGAGTGCATTTAGGGGAACAATAAATAATCCCCCAAAAAAGCCATAAAGGACAAAAATGAATGAAAGAGAAACAGTGTCGCTGAGAAATGGTATTATTATCAATGAGATACAAATACCTAACGCGCCAAGGGGAATAATACCCGTTTCAATATAGTTTTTTGAAACTTTACCCGCAAAAACAGCACCCAAAATAATACCAATGCCAGCCAATGCCATAATACCGTTAGCCACGCGCGTATCGGTTTCTCCCAAAACGTCTTTGAGATGTGCGCCGAAATTGGCGAGTAAAACTTGGTTGATCGCATAAAACACAGCGAGCCCAATAATACTTAACCAAATGCCCTGGTGAAACCAGACGCTTTTCAGGTTATCTTTGAGACAACGCATCCGCAGGTATTTGTTGAAATCAAAATGAAGCCGAGTATCCGTTTTCTGCTTTTGGGGTAAGCGCAAAGCGAGTATTGCTTCGATGAGCGTTCCGCCTATCAGGAGAAAGCCGACATATTTCACGGATTGAAGAATATCCCCAATAGATTGAAAATCCGTTGAGAATAAACTTTCAAACAGAAGGGTATAAACTAAAGTGCCAGCGAGAATGGCAGAGATAGTGATGGCTTGCACGGCTGAGTTCGCAGGGGCTAAATTATTTTTGCCCACAAGTTCCCTGATAAAGCCATATTTAGCGGGTGAGTAAAAAGCACTTTGCAATGCCAGGATAAAAGTCAGCCAGAAAGCGAGCCAAAAAGCACCAATGTAATAACACCAAGTAATCATAGCCGTAATCGGCAATGCCATAAAGGCGGCGATTTTAATGACATTATTTTTAGGAAACTTGTCAGATAAGAATCCTGCTGGCGTAAAAGTCATAATAAAGGGCAATAAAATCATTGCCTGAATCATTGCAGTGTAAACCCGCAGTTCCGTACCCTCAAAGTATTTAAAGAGGGCATTTTGGATAATGATTTTATGACCTAAATCAGTAAAAGCATTGAGAAAAACAATAATTAAATAGGGGGTAAAACCCTTATTTTTCCACATGGACTGCTCCATTGTTATTAGAACGGATTGTAAGAAAGGAAATAGTGATTGTGTTGAATCAGACCTGACAGGTCTAGTTGTCGAGTACAACTTATGTCTCTAATGACTTTTCTTTTTCAGTTTGAGCAAATAGGCTTCCATTTCAGCAGGTGTAAACTGCTTAAACACCTCATCTGGTGTAAACTGCTTAAACACTTCTTCCAGGGGCAGCCCTTTTAAACGCTCATCTGGTGTAAACTGCTTAAACACTTCTTCCGGGGCTTGCCCTTTTAAACGTTCTTTTAGCGGTATTCCCTCTAATTTCATCTCGAACGGTACCCCCTTTAATCTCATCTCGAACGGCACCGATTCAATAAAGGGCATGGTGTAATCACGGTGAAATTCTTCAAAAGTGTAAGACATTTTAACCCCTCCTTTCAAATACAGTTGATACAACTGGTTCAGTAATAATTTATCTTCCGGTACTTGCCAATGATAATGGGCATCGCCGTATTTAAAGCCTCGCGCATGACCGCTAAATAATTGCCATAAGGCATTTTGTTCTTGTTCGGCCATTTGGCTGAGAACGAGTATGATGATTGAACCGATGAATGGTGATTGAATTTCATAGACTCCCGGTTTTATCGTTTTAATCTCTTTGCCAAAATGTTTTTCAGAACCTATTCGAGGCTAAAGTTTTTTCGTTAAAAAAACTTTAGCCTCGAATACAATTTTTGTGGATATTTGGTACAAACGGCATAAACTTGAAACTTCGATTGTGGTAATAATTTTTTTTGAGGACTCACCATTTTACGGTAGCTCATGTAATGTCCAAGTACTTCAATAATAGTCCACTGATCCAGAGATTGATTCAAGGATTTATACGTCAATATGTTATGATCTCTTAGAAATTCAAATCCATCAGGTAATTTCTCTAGCGGCTTTCCGTCTGATTTTGAAATAATGAGTACATCGACATATTGTGCTTTCAATGACATATTTTGTTCGGTTTTGACTTCAAAATTGGAATATTTGAGTCCCCTCCGAAAAGTCAGTCGCCCAAACCAAATTCCCACCTCCGCTTTTT
>JAOZSV010000218.1 GCA_029939505.1 Thiotrichaceae bacterium
CGCTAATCCGTTGTACTCAGATTAATGGTGGGTTTCTAATAGAAATCCGATTTTTTTTCAAAAATCGGATTTCTTTATTCGCCAAAAATCCGTTGATTTCGCTAATCCGTTGTACTCAGATTAATGGTGGGTTTCGCTCTCGCTCTACCCTACGCGACTAAATCCTCTAATTCACCAGAATTAAACATCTGACCAAGAGAATAATTTTCTAGCCAATAAGCAAGTGCTTCTCCCTTTAAATTTTTTAACTCGGTTTTACCTTGCTCACAGAGCGCGACCGTTATTGTCGGCTTCGTGTCAGTAAACGCATCAAGAAATTGGGGTGAATGGGTTGTCAAAATAATTTGCGCCTTTTCCGCAGCGGCGACGGAAAATTCAGCAACGATAGGTAGCATGGATGGATGCAAGCCTAATTCGGGTTCATCAATAGCCGTCATCGGAGACGGTGTGGCTAACACGGTGAGTAAGAATAAAAATCGTAATGTGCCATCTGACAATTCAACGGCAGATTGTCCTCGTTGCAGCGATTTCCATATTACCCGTAACTGTGTTCTCTGATCAGCCGCTGGTGGAAACATCAATTCCTCAAATTCATTACCAAAAGCCGCTCGCATTGCGACATTTAAATCATATCTAAAATGACGATCCTCTGTATATAAAGTATGTAAGACTGAAATGAGGTTTTGTCCATCGGGATCAACTCGTCTTTCGGCGCGTGTCACAACGGGTTGACGAAGAGGCGCATTTCTATCAACCGAAATGTCGTGGTAAATCAACCATGAAGTCAATTGATGTTGAAATTGCGTCATTAAATGATTTTCTATGAACGGATTGGCTACCATTGAGAGTAAACTTTCCTCTTCAGAAATCGGTTCGATCACGGTTTTCAATGAATGGTCTGTACCCGTCAATATCTGACTATTTAAATGATTTCTCTTTAACAGTTGACCATCTTGATTATTGACTTCAAAGTCATTTTGAGTTAAAGTTTCTTGTTCAATGCGATAAGCACTGCTACCTAATCTGGCTAATTCCAATTCATACTGCAATAAATTCTTTTGATCGGACAGTTTTAATTGACAGTTAATACGGGTCGCTTGTCCATCCCAAACGAGCGGTTCCATACCTCCCAAGGATTGAATATATTTTCCGAGACGCGCTTGTGCTGAAATTGAGATCAATTCAAAAAAACGGAGCAAATTGGATTTTCCTGCGCCGTTAGCTCCAATAATGATATTTAAATCGTTTAGTACCCAATGTACTTTTTTCATTGAACGAAAGCCTTCGATGTCTAAACTGATTATTTTCACTGTTGATTCCTTTTATGCTATTTTAAGCGAATTTGTAACTGATGTTACGCACTATGTTTCCAAGATGTTTAAGAAGCGGTGAAACGATATTTAAGAAATCCGATTTTTTGAAAAATCGGATTTCTAAGCGAGCGTAGGGTGTGTAGAGTGAAACGAAACCCACCACCACCATTTAATATTAATTGAGAAATGGTGGGTTTCGCTATCGCTCTACCCACCCTACTGATTGCTACTGATTGCAACCCTTAAGTTTATTTAGACATTTCCTCATCCTTTATCAAAAAATCCCCAAACGGAGTCCGTTTTTTGTGATAACCAGGGGGTACGTCTTCATCATCAATGAAGTGTTCGCTGCGATAAACCCCTTCTGCGATTTTTTCTGGAGGGGGCGGTGCGATGACGGCAGGTAGGGCTTTGGCATTTTCATCCTGTTTATCCGGGGAGGGTGCTGATTTTTGTTTCGATTTTTCTGTACTAGGACGAGCATGTAATGATAATGCTTTGATTTCATTAGATTTTTTAGAACGCAGTATAATGATTCTGTTCTCAATGCGTTCTATCATCCATGAACCGACGGAGTCACCTTCGACAACGAGAAGGCTATTGCCATCTACAGAGACAGTGGCACTTTTCTTATCACCGATAATTTGGGTGCCTTGTAAGTCAATTTCTTGACTGAAAACGCTGATAGGGAGCGTTAATATTAATAAGTATAAAGGAGCCAGTTTTTTTAGGGACATTTTTTTGTTCTCTACTGATAGTACAACTTAAAAAAAAAGAGTATCCTATCAAAATTTGGTTTCTTAATGTAGGGTGGGTAGGAACGAAGTGGCACCGTTCCGTTGAAAAATGGTGGGTTTCGCTCTCGCTCTACCCACCCTACATAACGACCACAAAATTTTAATAAGATACCTTTGGTCGCTAGTAATTTAGTCACAGCCAAAGCTGAAGCGTTGGACTCCAAAAAAGCATTAAAACTTACGCTTCACTACTACTGTTCAGGACAATCACATCCTTCTAATGTTGGGAATGCGTGGCGTTGTTCAGCGTTGTCAACGACTTCTACGATAAATTCGCTTTGCGGATTCTCCGTACCAAATAAATCGCGTAATGCCCCGACAGGAAAACTACCGCGTTCGAAAATGAATACCGTACTATACATCACATCACCATTGGCCAGTTCTTGTTCTTTTTCCATGGCGATTGATAAACCGCCTAATGAGGTGGTTTTTAATGTAACATGTTTAATGCCCACCAAACCTGCACGCACAATTGCCTTGACTTTGAAAGCACTGTCATCAAAATCAATCATCACCGGATCAAAACCAACCATTATTGCTTGTGGTCTGGGACGACGAATGCCCTTTTTTGTGTAAGGTGCTACTGAAGTGGATGGCCTTGGGACTTCTAAATCCCCTTCTTCTAAATCCACATGATTGCTCTGTTCAAATTTGGGAAAAGAATGGGTTTTTCGTGCTTGATCAACAACCGTGATATTAAACTCACCAACACCACTGCCAAAAAGATTTGACAATTCTTGCTTATAAAATTGTCCCCTGACACCAACAATTGTTATAGAATAAATCTTATCCCCATTGAACAATTCACCTTCTAATCTCATTCCCATCTCAAAACTACCCGTATTTTCGCTGAGATGGACATGTTGGATAGGTGAAATACCTTCGCGCACGACAGCAGTGATTTTCAAACTATCGTCGATAACGTCAAGTAACATCGGATCAAATCCCGCCATCAGCACTTGAGGACGCAGTTTAACCGGACGAAACTGGGGGTTAGGATTACCCTGTGAACCTGGACACTGAGAACCAGATGGATCAACGACGCAAGGGGCTGGGGGAATGGTGGATACGGTGACAGTAACTGAAGTTTTCGCCGTTCCGCCGTCAGTATCAGTGGCAAGCACTTCAAGTACATTTTGCCCAACAACCAAATCAACAGAGGCAGTGTAATTTCCAGTGACTAATTGCGCATTTACTGAGGCGGCTCCCATGGTGGTATTCGTGACATCGACACGATCAATATTCACCATTTTGGCATTACGGAACAAAGCCAGTAATTCCGTCGCGTTTGTGGCTTGAAACAGTTCGCCACCGCCAGCTTGTGCAATAGATAGGACACTACCAATATTAACAAGAGCAGATAGTCCAGGTGGGTATAATCCAATCACATGAACAATTTGGCCTTTGTTTTTGGCTTGCGCCGCCGCTTGTGCTGGTTCTGAGCCAGTGTTGTTATCACCATCAGTAAAGACCAAGATGATCTGTGAAGCAGCAGCACGTCCATTGGTCATTAATTCGTTACTGGCTTTAGTAATACCATCACCAATAGCAGTATCACCATTAGGGGTTTTGTGATTGGAAAGGGCTTGTTCGATGGATGAGCTTGCCGAACCCACATGTTGTAATGGTACTTCTACTGAAGCAGTATCGGCAAAAAAGACAATTCCAATATGAATATCAGCATTGGAGTTAATACCATTCAGTAGTTGGCGTACTGCTTCAAAACGTTCTTTGGTCGGATCGGCATTTTGAAGACTATTTGAATCATCCAAAACTAACATTAAATCAATGCCTTGTCCGCCGCCAATCGCACTGGCAATACCCGTAACAACAGTATTGTCACTGTCAATAACTGCCCCATCGTTAGGCGCATTAATGGTCACCGTCGGGGTTGCCAAACTGAGTGTCGGCAAACTCATTAGCATGGCAAACCCGATACCATGTAAGAGCTGGTTTCGTTTTCTATTTAACATAAGATTACTCCTGAAAAAAATTAAGGTGATGTAATAATATTAAAAGCACAACAGATTGTAACGACTCAGCCTCTCGTTCCCACGCGCCAGCGTCAATGTCATTAAGTGAAGGGCAACCATAAAGGATTGCCCCTACGAAATATGACGGTTTGTAGGGGCAATCCCTTGTGGTTGCCCTCTTAACTTAATGGCAGTGACGCTGACGCGTGGGAACGAGAGGCTGAGTCGTTACTCAAATTCTAAAGTTCTTAAAGTTATTCTCTAATAAGAGTCAGTTATGTGTGTATTTATATATAGTTGGGTCGTCTGACAGCGTCAACGACCTAAACTATACGCCTACCCCTCATAATTTACGAGGGTAAATAGGGGATATACTTTAATATAAGGGCCATTTTTTTAATATCAAGTCCTTTTTGAAAAAAAATTTTTCAAGGTGATTGATAATGCGACAAAAAAATATCAAAAACAAACCCCGTTTTTCTGCGAAAATTTTTCGCCTATTTACTTAAACGACGAAAAAAATGTGAGACTCAATTTACCCCATTTTTTTTCATCTCCTTATACTCGACATACTCGACTTCCCCGTTTTTTATAAGTTATTGATTTAAAAAATATTTAGAGACATGAAAACCAAATTATCTTAAAAATCAATGATTTATAGATTTAAATCAAAAATCGTAACTACTCAGGGCAACCACAAGGGATTGCCCCTACATAAGAATATTTTCGTCACTCGACATAAGAATATTGTTGTAGGGGCAATCCTTTATGGTTGCCCTGAGTAGTTACCAAAAATCAATTGTTGTAAAGCGAAATCACATCAAAAACTTGATAATCGAGTTATTCAAAAAAAGGTGAGGAACTCAACCTCAAAAGAAATTTAAGTCAACACCATTCTATCTGAAAAAATTAAAATGACAATTAGCCAAAATGTTTAGTCCATTGTTAGTGATTGAAAAATAACGTTTTTTTTTGAAAAAAATGAACTCATTTCATCAATATTTCATCAAAATAAACAAAATTGATTACCATCACTTGACAATTTTGTTTAGTCTAAGTAAATTATTGCCATCCATCACTCAACATTTTTGTCTATTGACTACTGAAGCTAATTTGTAATAATGATCAATTCTGAAAAAAATAAGTTTGCAACATTACTATCTAAATATATGCGTGATGCGAGAGAATGAGGGGAGGTTTAAGTTTTTTGAAGAAAAACTTAAACCTCGAACCGTGTGCAACGGCATTCATTTGACAAGCAGCAGCCGTTGCACACGATTAGAAGTATTAATGAAGTCAGTGGTTATGTGTGCAACAGCCTACCTGGCTTTTTAAGAAATCGCTGGAAAATGAAAATTGGGTGAAACTTTTTTAATTTCTTTCATCGCTTCACCATTCGTTTGAATACCGAGTTTCTTTTTTAATATATCTATCCCAATGGTTCCCTCCATGAATAATTCTATAACCGCTTTTTTCCATCCTCTTTTTTCTCCTCTTTTTTCAGCCTCCAGCATTTCGGGAGAGTAAGCGGTTTCAGACAATGAAAATTTCTCTTCTTGTTCTGCGAGTTCTGGAAAAACTTCAAGTAATTCATTCCTAATATCAATTTCTGATATTCCTTCTGATTGTAGACATTTTCGATAGTCTTCTATCCTGAGTTGATGAAATTTTTCTGCATTCGCTATATCTTGCCTTATTATTTCTGGTTTCCTCGCATAAGCAATTTCTTCAGGAGTCAGAACATCAGGATGGATCATTTTTGGTTCATCGTTTTCCATTTTTAGGCTAATAAATATTTGAATGAAAAGGTTATTGTTCTTTTTTCAATTGTAATAATGATTTTCTAAAAATATCAAAATTGACAAAATCTTTAACTAGGGGTAGATTTTCCTTATTTCGATACATACGTTTATCTCTGTACATAATAATTTGAGTAGGAGAATCTTTTGTTGGTATCCTGCTGCTATTATCATACATAACAGCATGTACCCCACATTCTTTAGCTAAATGATCAAATGTATCATAAGCTCGCATAAACTCTAAATATCCATCCGCTGGCAAAGCCCTATCTCTTATCACAGAATTGCGATACCAAGCCTCTCCGCCATCATAAACAAAAGCGACTTTTGGCTCATATCCTTTCTCCCTAGCCTCTCTTACCATTTTGTTATACCAACGAAAATCAGGATAATCTCGCATGGATGCATCATATAACACTGAATAACCCTCTTTTAACGCTCTTTTTCTGATGATTTCCGCTATCTCTCCACTTTCTCTATGCACACAATTTCCGTTTAGTGTTCCATCTTCGTTACGGTATTCAGGGAGATAGTGTTTTATCGCATCAGGATCAACAATCACATAGTATTTTTCAGGGTATTTTTCTTGGGATTCTATTCCCATCATATCTTTAATTGCATCTTGTAAAACAGTCCCTTTCCCTGCTCCTGGCAATCCACCTGTCGCAAGAAAAACAATAACCCCATTTCGTGGTTTTTCTTTTCCCTTAAAGAATTCTTCGACAATGGCTTTATGTAATTGAACACGGGTCATTTTTGGTTTTTCCCCGGTTGCTGGAGGCGAAATCTGTCGTTTGTCTGTATTATTATCAGTTTTTCCTTTTTTATACTGGCTATATGTGTCGTCTTCATCATATCTAAGCGGTTTTCTTTGATGTGCAATTTCCATTAGCCTGACGACTTCCACAGCATTTCTATCCCGAAAAGCCTGAATCAATTGAGTGTTTTCAGTAATAGAAAGCCCTATAGTTTCTTCAAAACGCATTATAGATGTTTTTACCGCACTTTTATATAATTTTTGGGCTTTTTGTCGATTTTTATTCCGCTCTTCCTCAGTAGCCGAAAAGTCTGTAGCTCCTTTTAAAGCCTGCTCAAAAGTTGTTCTACTCTTTCTAGTAAAAAAGAGAAATTCAGAATTGCTCTTCAAAAAGTTAGGATTGTCTAGCCATTTTGTATATTTTTTATATTCTTGTTCAACTATCACTGATATATTCCTTTATCAACTCTTGAATTTGATTTGGATTGAGCAAGTGTAGAGTGCGTTCTACGCACATTTTTGTCAATGTAGATCAATTATACGTGACTTGTGCGGAGTACGCACCCTACATTTAATCCAGGCTACGCTCCAATGCTTAACTTAATGGCATTGAGGCTACGCTCGCTTCATTGACTCATCAAACTAAAAATGTTGTACGAAAAAAAGGAACTCAACCTGAAAAGAAATTTAAGTCAACACCTTTCTACCTGTCAAAATTCAAATGACAATTAGCCAAAATGTTTAGTCCATTGTTAGTGATTGAAAAATAACGTTTTTTTTTGAAAAAAATGAACTCATTTCATCAATATTTCATCAAAATAAACAAAATTGATTACCATCACTTGACAATTTTGTTTAGTCTAAGTAAATTATTGCCATCCATCACTCAACATTTTTGTCTATTGACTACTGAAGCTAATTTGTAATAATGATCAATTCTGAAAAAAATAAATTTGCAACATTATTATCTAAATATATGCGTCGTATTAGAACAAGTGATAATGCTGTCGCTGAAGAAATTGGGATGACTCGTGCGACTATAGGTTTTTGGAGAAAAGGGGAGATGAATCCCGGCAAAAAAAATTATGATAAAATCGTTGCTTGTGCTGATTTTCTAAGATTGACAGAAGAAGAAAAAAGCGAATTTATCATTAGTGCGGGTTTTCAGGAAGAAAATTTTCCGCCCAATGATTTGGCTAAGGAAATTTTTGATGAGTATATATCAGAGCTTTTTAGCAAGCTCGCGCAACTTAATCCTCATCCAATCATGCTATTACTCACTCAAGCGAATTGGAGTGATCCACCCTGTCGAGAGGCGATTTTACGCC
>JAOZSV010000011.1 GCA_029939505.1 Thiotrichaceae bacterium
AAACACTTCCAAATCTAAAGGTTTGGACTCCAAAAACACTTCCAAATCTAAAGGTTTGGACTCCGGAAACACTTCCAAATCTAAAGGTTTGGACTCCAAAAAACGGGCATCTTGGAGTCCAATTCTTCAGTTTTGGGATTTTTAAAGCCGTTTCTGGATGGACACTAAGTAACGTGCATGAAATAACTTAGTCAACTTTAGGGTAACCACAAGGGATTACCCCTACAGATCCTTGATTGATGTAGGGGCAATCCTTTATGGTTGCCCTAGTTATTTTATGCACATTCCTAAGTAATAAAGAGGAAAGAAAATTGAAAGAGGAAATGATTAAAAGTATCAATAATATGGCTTATGAAACGAGTAAAGAAAGGGGTAGAGAAACCTTTGATCAAAAAGTCATGGCAGTAATGGCAAAAGTTCCCCGCCACGAGTTTGTACCTCCTGAAGAACATCCTAATGCTTATGAGAACCGCCATTTATCCATCGGATATGGGCAAACGATTTCCCAACCCTATATTGTTGCACTAATGACAGATATGTTAGAACTAAAACCCACCGATGTCGTGCTGGAAATAGGAACCGGCTCTGGCTATCAAGCAGCAATACTTTCTGAATTGGGAAAAAAATTATATACTGTTGAAATTATTGAGAGTTTAAGTTTAAAAACTCAGGAACGTCTAACAATACTTGGCTATAATAACATTGAATTCAAAATCGGCGAAGGCTATTACGGTTGGGAAGAACACGCCCAGTTTGATAGTATTATCGTCACCGCCGCTGCGAGCCATATTCCTCCCCCGCTAGTTCAACAACTTAAACCAGGTGGGCGGATGGTGATTCCTGTCGGCGAGCATTTTCTTGTTCAATACTTGATGTTAACAGAAAAAGACGAACAAGGACAAATTCAGATTCGCCAAATATTGCCTGTAACTTTCGTACCTTTAACGGGTGTAGGAGCCTGAGCATATTCCCACCTGGGGTAGTGAAAATTCATTTAACAATGCGTCCTATTCCCTGATAAATATAAGTTTATAAAAAACAATAACTTACATTAATTTACTGTTCATTCACCATTCACCTATCCTGTCTTAAAAAAGGTAACATGCTGATTAAGTGTTTGCGCTTGTCCATTCATAGATTGGCTGGCTACCGCTAACTCTCCCGCTAAAACCGCATTTTGTTGAGTGACTTTATCCATTTGCGTTAAAGCCTTATTCACTTGTTGAATACCTATATATTGTTCCTGACTCGCAGCTGCAATTTCAGATACAATATCGCTCACTTTCTCTACAGAAGTCACAATTTTTTCCAAGCTACTCCCCGACTGATTGACTAAATTTGTGCCATCTTCGACTTTATTGACACTATCTTGTATCAAATTCTTAATTTCTTTAGCTGCATCTGCGCTACGCTGGGCAAGATGACGCACTTCAGTGGCAACAACAGCAAAACCACGCCCATGTTCTCCAGCACGCGCCGCTTCTACCGCCGCATTGAGTGCTAACAAATTCGTTTGAAAAGCAATTCCATCAACCACACCAATAATATCAGAGATTTGTTGACTACTTTGATTGATTTCAGCCATTGCCTCGACGACGTTGCCCACGACTTTTCCGCCCTGTTGAGCATATTCTTTAGCACATGTCGCTAATTCACTCGCCTGACGTGCAAGTTTAGCATTTTTATGGACGGTACCGGTCATTTCTTCCAAGCTCGCTGCGGTTTCCTCAAGAGCAGCGGCTTGTTGCTCAGTTCGTTGGCTTAAACTGGAACTCCCTTTTGAAATGTCAACTGCCGCATTATTCAGCGTCGCCGAAGTTTCCTTAATCGTGTTCAGTACTAAAGTCAATTGATTGACGGTTCCGTTCACTTCCGTTTTTAATTGTTCTATCGAACCGGCATAATCAAAAGTCATTGTTTGCGTTAAATCACCTTTTGCCATCGCCGCAAAAACACGTTTAAGCTCTTCAATCATATGAAGGTTTAAAACCAACATTTTATTCATAATTTCGCTAAACGTTTTGAAAAATCCTGTTTTACTAGATAAATCAATATGTTGTTGAAAATGTCCTTGAGACGCGGCGTACATAACGGCATTAACTTCTTTCTCTGTTGCCATTTCTGTTGTGCGATCCCGAAACTCTGTTACCCAACCCAAACGTTCCTCTTCCTCATTTATTATGGGGTTGATACTGATATCCATATAAAGATTATCTATCGTTAGATGGGTATGATGTGTGCTTGTTATCTTTTCTAGCAACTCACGCGGATGGCTCTCAAACATATCAATAGGGGAACCTAATAAACAATTGGCTTCAAAATGGGGTAATGCTTCGCGCAGAGTGTCTTGATTCTTTTGGAATAAATCCTTGAGAGCGTTATTGACATAAATCATCTGATAAGTATTATCAGCAATTAACACACAGGTTGTCGCATTATCTAGGGCTTGATTGATACGCAGGGCTTCATCACGGCTTGTTCGCAGAGATTTATTAGCCTTAAAAACCTTATCGCGCATATCGTTAATCGCTCTAGCCATTTTCCCAATTTCATTTTTGCCAAAATCGGGGAGACGATTCAACAAATCGTCTTCTCCAGAAGAGAGTTTATTTGTCACTTTCCACATCATTTTAATTGGGCTAACGATATATATTTGATATAAATAGCGAGAGAAAATAGCAAGCATAAAGGTTAATATCAGGATAATGAAAAAAAATAGTTTGAGATGAACCACTTTTTTATCTGATACTGCTTCCAACAAAGTCGCGGCTTTGACAGATTCAGTAAAGAGAGGATTCCAAGACTTGTCAAGGATATTGATGGCATCATGGAATTTATCTGAGATAATATCTGTTTGCGGATCAAGAATAATATTAATGGCTTTGATTGTCGGTTTCCATAATTTTTGCACTTGAGCCAATTGCGTTTTTACAGGTTCATCACTCTCAGGTAATTTTATATTCGCACCGCGACTATTTTTGGAGTAGCCCCCGTCTTTTAGGGCAACTAGACTTTTGTCAAAAAGCGTTACCATTTTATTCAGCTTTTTTCGTTGCTCCTTTATGGATGATTTTTTTTCCAATAAGGCTATAGCGCGTGTTTCATTTTCGATTCTGACGATGAGCATTTGTTGCCTTGCCGCGATATTTATGATTGCCGCATCAGCCGTCTTACCGTTGATGATATATAAGGAAAAAAGAATTGTGGCGATCATAAAAACCACAAAAGAAATAATGATAATCGTAAATTTGTTATGAATACTCATTTCTTATCAGGATTTTTCAGGTTGAAGGATTTTTCGAGGTTTAAGTCTTCAAAAAACGGTAAGGAACGTGCATGAAATCAACTCTCCAACTAGACCTGACAGGTTTTGGAAACCTGTCAGGTCTGATTCAACATGGTGTATTTCATGCACGTTCCTAAGCATTGATTAATTAAAACTCGAACATCAAGTTTTTAGCTTTGAATTATTATACTCGATCATCAAGTTTTTTCGTTACCTAACAGACAGAAATTAGATAGGCGAATTCATTTTAAAAACGGATTGAAAATCAAAGCATTAATATTTTTTAATTGTTAACATTTTGGTACTCAGCCTTGAAATGTGAATGGAGTTCGAGGTTTGAGTTTTAAAAAAAACTAAACTTCATGTGCGTCTTGGAGTACAACGCTTCAGCTTTGTGCGTCTTGGAGTTCGAGGTTTGATTTTTTTTGAAAAAAAAACTCAATTCGAGGTTCAAGTTTTTTTACTGAAAAAACTTGAACCTCGAATCGAAAACGCTTTAAGACTGAGTAGTTACACATTTTGTTATTGAACTAAAATGTGTTTTTCTGGTTCAGGGGCAATTAATCAGACGATTTTTTTTCCAAACAATGTTTTAATTGTTTTCCTAAGATTTCTACTTGGGGAGTATCAAATAAATTGTCGTACTCCTTTGCTGGAATTTCATAAAGCGTTATTGGTCCGGCGGCAACAGACTTCGCTAACTCCAATTCCACAGAATGCTTAGAACACCACTCGCTTTGATAAAAAAGTGTTATTTCTACAGGATAAGGTTGCGGCACATAATTTTCCAAAGCATTGGAATAAGAATTAAGAAATTTGCTGTTTAACTCGTATGGCGAGTTTTTTTCTGTAACCTTATTATTGCTTAATCTGCTTAACAATCTGCGTTTTAATCTGATAATAAAATCATGCCATCTTCTTTGTATTTTTAGGAACAAATAGCGAGGTCCTATTTCCAAAAAATTGTGCCAGTGCTGATGAAGAGGCCAGCGAGGATAATACGGTAAAGCTTGAATCAAAGCTAAGAAAGCCACTTTGTGTCCCTGTACTTGGAGTTGTCGAGCCAATTCAAAAGCCAATTTTGCTTGACCACAATAGCCACCCACATAATAAGGACCTTCCGGTTGCACAGTTTGAATTTCTTGGATATATCGTTTGGCAATAATTTCCAATGAAGGTGCTGTCTGATTTAAACGTTGAAAGCCTAAAAGGTTTATGTTATAGACAGGTTGATTACTATCTAAAACCTTTACAAGAGAACGAGCATATCCTGTTGGACATAGGAAGAAAAAAGGAAGACGACTACCTTGAGTTTGAACAACTTCCAATATCCGCCACGAAATCGTATAGTTTTCATCACGCAATAGACTAGCCAGTTGTGCAATAGTTGGTGCTTGGAAAAGCGTTATCAAAGGTAAGTGCTTGTCAAGGTGTTTTTCAATCAGGCTCAACAGTTTCACCGCCAACAAAGAATGCCCACCGATGTCAAAAAAGTTATCATGTATCCCAATAGGGGAAATGCCCAATATTTTTTCCCAGATTTTAGTCAGTTGCTGTTCCAACGCATTTCGGGGCGCACAATAGCGCGTTTTGTCAATTTCTGGTATCGGCAAGTGACGACGATCAACTTTACCATTAGGCAATAACGGTATTTTGTCTAGTATGACAAAGGCGGAAGGTACCATGTAATTTGGCAGTTTGTCTTTAAGAAAACGACGTAATTCCTCTCCCAATTCCTCTTGAGGAGAAGAAGGAACCACATAAGCCACAAGCCGCTTTAAGTCAGAGAAGTCTTTCCAAACAATAACTAGGCTCTCTTGAACAGCGACCTGTTGATCTAAAATCGTTTCAATTTCTCCAAGCTCTATGCGATAACCGCGCAACTTGATTTGTGCATCTTTTCTGCCCACAAATTCCAGACAACCATCCGTTCTTAAACGCCCCATATCGCCAGTGCGATAGAGCCGCTGTTTGCCATCAGACAAAAATGCGGCTTGGGTTATTTCTGGTTTTTGCCAATAGCCCAGCGCGACATACGCACTTTTTAACGCAATTTCTCCATATAATTCCGTTTTCTCACCCGCTTCATTGTGCAATAAAACCTCAGTATCATCAACAGGATAGCCCACTGGCACCGTCTGCTGAGGATTTGAAGTTTGTTTATTAATGAAATATTGCAGGCTCACGGTTGATTCTGTAGGTCCTAAACCATTGATAAATAGACAATTTTCTGAAAAAAACTGTTTGTACAAGTCAACATCGCTTTTATAAACTTCTTCGCCCCCCAATACAATTAAACGCAGCTTGGGAAAACGATCCTCTTCCATCAGCGTGCTGATAAAATGGCGATAGACAGTCGGTGTTGAATGATAAATCGTCATTTCTTGTTTTTTGATAAATTCCTTAACGGGATTGGCTAAACTGTCTTCCTTGATGTTAATAGGATATAGCGTCGCGCCGTTTAATAAAGCACCAAAAATATCCATCACCGCCGCATCAAAGCTATAAGCAGAGAACAAGGTCAACTTGTCCTCAGCATTAATATGTAGCTTATTGGTATAATTTCTTATGAAATGCAGTACGTTACGATGGTTTTGCATCACTCCTTTCGGTTGCCCTGTTGAACCGGATGTGTAGAGTATATAGGCTAGGGTGTCTGGTAGTACAGCAGATGGTAGTACAGCGGATGGTAGTACAGCGGATGGTAGTACAGCGGATTGACGAAATAAACGAATTTTTTCTTGTTGAGGATGGGGTTCTTCAATATTGATAACCGAAAGAATATCACTCCTCAATTCTTGTGCGAGTTTCCAATTCAAGTTATTGGTTAATAAAACACTGGCTTGTGAATCCTGCAAGATATAAAGTAATCTTTGGGTAGGTAAATCCGGCGCGAGTGGTATATAAGTCAAGCCCGCCTTCAATACGCCAAATATTCCCACAATCATTGAGATTTCATGTTCAAACAATAAAGCAATATTGCCACTATCACACTCTTTCAAAAGCGTTTGAGCAACTTGATTGGCGCGTTCATTTAATGAAAAATAAGTTAATGCTTCATGCTTCGTTTGAACAGCGATATGATCAGGATATTTTCTGACTTGTTGTTCAAAACGTTCTGGAATTGATTGCTCAATATCGGCTTTGGCCAATTCAGTAAAGGCATTGGTTGGGCAAATATGAGCATCACTGCGAACCACAAAATGATGCTCTGCCTCTGTTAAAATCCGCAAAGTTGAAAGAGACGTTTCTGGGGCAGCGATAATACTTTCCAACAACGTTTGAAAATGTCCCACCATACGCTGCATCGTTGCTGCACTGAACAGGGCCGTATTATATTCAAACCAGCCGGTGATACCTTCCGCTTTTTCATATAATTCTAGGGTTAAATCAAACTTAACCGTACCCGTATTGACGTTTAATGGCGTTGTTGTCAAACCGTCTAGTTTTAATTCAGGAAAATCAAAGTTTTGCAGTAAAAAAAACGTTTGGAATAAGAGATTATGACTGAGTTCACGTTCCGGCTGTAGGCTATCAATTAGGTTTTTAAAAGGTAAATCTTGGTGGTTGTATGCAGCGAGCGCGACTTCGCGCACTTGCTTTAAAAATGAGACAAAGGGCGTTTGTCCAGATAGGGTGGTGCGTAGCACTAAGTTATTGATAAATAAGCCCATGACATTTTCCCACTCGATCCCTTGTCGCCCTGCCGCTGCGGTTCCCACCGATAAATCCGTTTGCCCTGTGTAGCGATACAATAACGTTTTAAAAGCAGCCAACAAAGTCATAAATAAGGTCACTCCTTGCTGATGGCTAAATTGATTTAAGGCGGTCGTGAGTGATGGCGAAATAATGATGGGTTGCCGTGCGCCCTGATAAGTTTGTACTGGAGGGCGTGGATAATCGGTGGGCAATTCTAATATCGGCAAAGGGCCTTTTAATTGTGATTGCCAATAAGCCATTTGTGATTGATATTGCTCACTTTGCAGCCATTGCTCTTGCCACCGACAAAAATCGGTGTATCGATAATGCCTCGTTTTCTGGCTCGTTCCCAAATGCCTCTGCCCTGTTTCCAAACTCTGCTGCCTCGTTCCCAAACTCCGTTTGGGAATGCCTTCCTCGACGCTCCGCGTCGCGTATTCTGAATGGTGGGAACAAGAAAGTTCCGCATACAATCCAATCAATTCCTCTATAAAAAGCCCGATTGTCCAACCATCTGTGATTAAATGATGGAAAATCAGCAATAATATCTGTTCTTCTTCATCTAGGCGGAGTACAGTTGCTCGCCATAAACACGCTTGCCCCAAATCAAAAGGGCGGCGGATTTCTTCATTGATAACTTGTTGCGTTTCAGACTTTTCGCGCCTCAAATCTATCACTTTCACCAAATAAGGTGCCGGAGGAATAATTCGTTGTTGCGGCACACTTGTTTCGTTCACTTCAAAATGGGTACGCAAAGTGGCATGACGGCGCACAATTTCGCTAAGTGCGTGTTCTAGTAGATAAAAATTAAGTTTTCCTGTTAGCTGATACGCTAATGGTATATTAAAAGTCGGCGTATTAGGATGAAGTTGCTCAAATAGCCAGAAACTTTGCTGGGTTATGGATAATGGGGCAGTATGGACTTCATTAGACAAAACCTCATTTTTAATTTCAACGGGAATTGTGGGGGGTTCCAATGATTTCAGAGGAACAAGCGAATCAATATACGCCGCCAACGTTGCCACTGTCGGTTTATCAAATAAAACACTTATTGGTACATCAGTCTGAAAAATCTCACGCATCCGCGAAATAATCCGAGTGGCTAGCAGTGAATGTCCACCCAATTCAAAAAAGCTGTCATGAACACCTATTTGCTCAACTCTAAGAACATCACTAAATAAAGTCGCTAATAATTTCTCAGTGGGATTGTTGGGTACGACATAATCTGTTTTATTTAATTGAGATTGATCAGGAAAGGGCAGGGCTTGGCGATCTATCTTGCCATTTGGAGTTAAGGGCAAAGCTTCAAGCAAGACAAAAGCCGATGGTACCATATAATCAGGTAAACGCTTATTTAGAAAGTCGCGTAATTCATTCGTCGTCAGAATCGGTTCCGGCAATTTTGGGAGTGCTCTTTCAGATTGACGCGCTTTCAAATCTGCCCTTGAACCTCGAATGGCGTAAATGTAATGATTCGTTTTGGCGGTTTCGTCAAGTGACCAATCTTGCTCAACGACGATGTGATAACCCTGCTTTTCAAATAGGGCGATAACTTGCTCAAGACGATTTTCTATATCATGCACTTCTAACGCGATCTGATGAATCTTTTGCCAATCCTCTTCAGCAATGCCAGCAAGCACATCCCATTCACTTTTCTCAACATTGATTTTCAGTAAGTCTATGTTTTCAATATGGTTTTCTTTTATAATCTCTGAAAGCGTTCTTAACGGCACTTCAAAAGTTTCGCTTTTAAACTTATCTGTAAGGAGTTCCTCTAATAATTCTTCCTCCTGAGTTAGTGGAGCCAAACCTCCGAGGTTTTTCGTTTTCGCCAAACCTCCGAGGTTTTGGAAACCTCGGAGGTTTTTTGTGGGTTGCTTGTGCAGAAACGATTTAACGATTTCCTTTTCGTCATCGGCATCGGCATAAAGCCCTGATAAAAAAGAAAATTTTGGATAAAATGTGAAATTCGCCGTTTTTGTTTCACCAGATAAGCCACAATTAAATAGTTTGGCATCCACCTCATAGAGTGCCGTATTGAGTTTAAGTTTTTCAAAGACAAAAGGGTTCGGCTCAAATCCATAGACTTTAACATTATGAGCACTCAAATGGGTAAATAGGCTAAAAAGTCCTATATTCGTACCCACATCAAAAATACAATCACCGTCTTTAATCGTGATGCCATGTTTTAAATAGGCGTTGATTTCAAATATCTCTTCATAGAGAAAATCAGTTTCATTTTTATTCAAATGGGCAATCGCCAAATTATTCGGCAACGTATAACGGGGTTGACTCGCAATCGTTGGTGATCGTGAAGGCTTCGGCACGACATAGCCGACTAAGCGTTTATCCCCGACGATTTCTTCTCGCACAGTGACAACGGCTTGTTGAACATCTGGATGTTGCGCCAGCACTGTTTCAATTTCACCCAATTCTATACGAAAACCGCGCAGTTTGACTTGATTATCAATGCGCCCAAGAAATTCAATATTGCCATCGGGCAAATAACGCGCTAAATCGCCGGTTTTATAGAGGCGAATATCCGAAGAAACTAAACCTGATCCGTTTTTAAAACCTGTCAGGTTTGGCTTCAGAATAAATTTTTCTGCTGTCAATTCCGGGCGATTAAGATAATCCCTAGCCAATCCGACACCGCCGATATGTAATTCGCCACTTTCCCCGACAGGAACAGATTGAAGTTGTTGATCTAAAATATCAGTTTCGACATGAGCAAGGGCTTTACCAATAACAGGCTTCGTCGAACTTTGCACATCGCAAAAAGTCGCATCAACCGTACATTCTGTGGGACCATAAAGATTATAAAAGCGAATATTTTTAGCGTGTGCCAACGCTTGCCAAGTCGATTCATTAATCGGTTCGCCGCCAATTAAGACAATTTTTGGTGCCGCTTGAGACAATAGCCCCGCTGAAATGAGTAATTCCAATTGCGAGGGCGTACAGTCAAACACGTCTATTTGGTGATCCCTAAGATAGTCTAATAGGGCAGTATCTTCAAAACGGCGCGATTCTGGAATAATATCAAGCGTATGTCCATGCAACAGTTGAATAATCTGTTTGACAGAGGTGTCAAAGGCTAAACTGCCATTTAAACTGACTCGCAATGGCGTATTCTGATAATGGCTATAAATACTTTGATAAAGGGCGTTGGAGAGATTTAAAACGGAACGATGTTCAATAGTAACCCCTTTTGGCTTTCCTGTTGAGCCAGAGGTATAAATCACATAAGCCAGATTTTCCGTTGTCACGCCGCTAACGACATTTTCCTCGCTCCCGATTATCGCCCAGTCTGAATCTAAGCATATTACCTGCGCCGCTTCTTCAGTAAACCCCCACTTTTTCTGAGTCAATAAGACAGGCACCTGTGCATCTGCCAACATGAAAGCGATACGCTCTTTGGGATAAGCAGGATCAAGTGGCACATAAGCCCCACCTGCTTTAAGAATCCCCAACAATCCCACTATCATTTCTATAGAGCGTTCCACACAAAGCCCAACCAAAACTTCTGGCTCAACGCCAAGCGTTTTGAGATAATGCGCGACTTGATTGGCACGGGCATTTAAAGCGCGGTAGCTTAATTGTTGGTTTTCAAAAACAACCGCGATGGCATCGGGTGTGCGCTCTACTTGGGCTTCAAAGCGTTGGTGAAGACATGATGGTAAGTTATTGGTTTTTATAGGGTTATCGTTTTTTGGCATTTTGTATTCTGTTTCCGTTCAAAAGCGTAGAAGCGTAGGGTGGGTAGGAGTGAAACGGCACCATTCTTCAATTAATTATGATTGCGGTGGGTTTCGCTGTCGCTCTACCCACCCTACAGCCCCTACAGCCCTGAATACGTTATATTTGGATGAGCATACTTGCGTGTATGCCCAATACGATATGGCATTGGATCAACCATATCAACCCATCAATACCCCTAATCGCTTTAAAAAACCAGAAGCCTGCTTATGATCTATCATACTTTCAAGCTGATGTCGGATAGAACGCAAACATTCTATGATGATTATTGCCTTGGGATTAGGTGAGGTTTCCTGAGTTTCTATCGTTTGTATGTCAGCCTGAAGTTCTGCCTGTTGTTCTTTTGATAATTCGAGCTGATGGCTTGATGACTTTAAGGATTCAATAAACGCCTTAATGGTATTCGTGTCAAGTGACAGATGACTCTGTGAGTCATCAAGAAAATCATCAGGTTCAGGTAAATAATCCAGCGGAATATCATGACAAGAAAGCGTTGTAATCTCAACTTCTTTGTTTTTATCCACCGTCACCAAAAATACATACCCTTCTTCTGAGTGCAAAAAGGACTCTCTAATAGCAATATTGCCCATTTTAAACAGATTATATCTCTCGTGGCTAATTTGAACATAAAGCCAAGAAGAGGATTTTTCTGTTTCATCTACCCAAAAAACCAGATAGAGTTGTCCAGATTTGGAAATACAACTATAAAAGCGTGGTCCATCAAAGTAGTCAAAGACTTCAAGCGGCTTTAGATTTTGGAGAGTGTCTTTTAAATAATGTTCATTTAGCATTTTCGTTCACCACTTTAAAATAAGTGTATCAAATGCTAAGAGTCCGTCGTTAAATCACTCCATTGAATATTATTATAACTGGCTTTATTACATTTATATTTAATAATGTATGAGGGGTAATTTTTCATCTTTTCCTTAACAGGTTGTGGTTCAGCCCTTATGTTTTTGGGAATCCTAATTGCACGGTTTTTATGAAACAAAACAAACCACAGATTTTTTATTTCAACCTTTTCTTCTTCATAAAAGGTATTGAATAGAGCCACCAAATAGTCTATGAACAGTTTGGTATTGATTAATTGTGTTTCGTATTGAATGGGAGTAGGATTTTTGGACTTTAATTCACAACAAGCTATATTCAGTTGATTGCCATCATAGTGAATGATCACAGCATCACAGTTTTTATTGATTTTATCGTTCTCACTATTGAGAAACTGATTCCGGCTTTGTTTCCACTTATCGGCATTGATTTTCACCCATTTATCGGGGCTGAAAGCAAACACATTATTGGGCAAGTCTCGAAGAGTCACTTCCCGTAATGTGTCACTTTCTGTCTGCCTCTCTTCCAGCGTCACCGCATTATTTTCAACTTTCAACCAAAGTTCTGGATTAACGAGATTTTGTAATTTCATTGAATCGGCTTATTAGTGAGTGCAGACGCTATTTTATCCGATGTTTCATTAATCTGAACAATTGCGTCATCAAAACCACTTTTTATCATACCAAGTTCATCAGTATCAACCCGTGAAAGGGTGCCATTATCAGCAATATACGCCCTTAAATCGTCTTCGTGTAAAATGTCATCTGGCGTATAACCAAACTCATTCATCAGGGCTTCCTTGTTTGGAAAATCATCGGCAAGCATTAATAAATTATTCAATTCCTTAATAATGTAATCACTGTGTGTTGTGATAAATACTTTGATACCATTATTAATTAATCTCACCAACAATCGCGCTATTTTGATTTGATTGCCGGGATGCAAATTGAGTTCGGGTTCATCTATAAATAAAATGTCTCCTTTATTGGCTCCGTGCTTGAGCCATAAATGTAAATCAGCAACTGCGCGTACTGAAGTTGAAGACATATAATAAGGCAATGCTTGATGGGTGGTTTTATCTATCACCACCTTCTGCCCTTCTATTATTTCATATTGCACTCCCAACATTTCTTCAATGTAAGCCGTCAATTCTGGTTTTTCTTCTTTCAGAAAACTATTTGACTTAATGACATTGCTACTATTCCTAGCAAAATCAATATTGTCTTGAAGGGGTAACGCAAAACGAGAAACATTCTCGTCTAATAACCCTAAATCACGAGTATTGGTTAATGTCGTTATCAAATCACTGCGGTTTTTATCCAATTCCTTTTGAAATTGTTGTATGCCAGTTCTTTCAGCCGTTAGGATAAATGGGCGCGGAAAATTTTTTAACACCATTAAATCAAATAGAATCGCCTGAATAAAATAATTGATATTTTGTTCATCATCACTATTTTGGGTTATCGTCAAAACAGGGCTATTTTCATTCTTTAAAGCTTGGATCACCCCTTTGTTAGATTGACTTATTTTTCCATATTGTTCTGAATAATCAATCCGTTTTTCTATCCCAATCTTAAATTCAGTTCCCACAAATTCGTCAGCATTGGCACTGAAAACCTCTTTTAATCTTGGCGTGTAAAGTTGCCCCAATTGTGTAGCAATCTCATTTCGATATTGTTCAAATTCCCTCAAATCAACATTAACAACGCCCTTTTCTTTTAATTCTGTTAAGAGCCTTTCTTTCAGAGGCAGTGAGTTTAAATAATTTGCAAGTCCTTGAAACCACGGAGAAAAAAGTGATTTTAAAAAACCATACAAAGAGTAAGCAATATAAGTTTTTCCCCGATTATTTTCACCACAAATCACGGTTAACTTGCCAAGTTCGATTTTAGCCTGATTAATGGCACCGATATTTTTAAGTTCAAAATACATTTTCTGTTAGCCTTTAAATGAACCTATCCCACTATTCAAAAATGCAAAATAATGAATAAAAATAGTTGGTTTTTTGACCAAAAAACGAGGTTAAAGAAATCCGATTTTTTCTAAAAATCGGATTTCTAGGCTCAAAACGAATAGTGGGATAGGTTCATGGTTTATTCCAAGTGTGATAATAATATAGCAAAAATTTTATGCCGTTTCTACGCTTGCTCCTAATTGTGAAAAATCAGGTCTCGCGCTTATTCCTTCAAAAAATCCGTTTATTCCGTCAATCCGTTGTACTCAGATGGAGACAAAAAAAAAGCCCCGTAGCATAAAACTACAGGGCTATTTTAATTTAATTATCCCAAATCAACAACCCATCAGGATCGTTTTTATTATCGTTTTTATTGAGGATATAGCATTTCCCGATTGAATAAATGACCTCATGAAACCTTCAAGGTTTTGGAAACCTTGAAGGTTTTTTACTATTTTTGTACTGCACCTAATCGGGAAACGCTATAACGCGATTACTCAGGAGTGACTTCATTATAAATAATGAAACAACGAACTACAAATCCACTAAGTCAATGGCATTGACTGTGCCAGTCCTTAATATAGGTTGTCCTTAGCAAGAAGTGTAAGTGGTATTTGAAGTAAAAAGGTTTCGATTCGAATAGCCTCGAATGTTTTTTCTTCAAAATTTAGCCTCGAAAGTGATTTCCTATTTTAATTTGACCATTTCCACTAAAATAGCAACAATTTTTTGAACTTCATTTGCGTAGTATTTGACGGTGTCAATATACGCGGTTTCTCCCACTAATTTCATAAATTTCCATTCGTCACCTATTGTCACGGCACCATAAATACAGGCGATTGTATCGCCTTCTCTTTCATTCAAGATGGCAGCGGCAACCATTTCCGCGATACATTGACCAAGTCTATCCGTGATATTTTCATTTTTGGCTTCCACTATTGTGACAACTGGTGTCTCTAAATAAAATTGTTCAGTAGAACGGCTCAAGATAAAATCACAATAACCACTTAATCCCCTATCTTTATCAACTGTAAACTCAATGCCGGAAAAAAAACTGATTTCATTTTTGAGTTGCTCTTTGACTTCCAACAAGATATTTGCAATGATCAACTCAGAGCGTGCTTTTTCCGTATTAATAGCCAGAGCAAGTGGAATATTTCGTTTGAGCATGATTTCCAGAAATTGACTAATTTCAATACCTTCAATGTTAGGAAAAAGCACTTCATTCTCAATAATCTTGATCTTGAGATCAGATTTGACTCGTTTTAAAGTAAAATCACTATATGCCATCGTTTTTTTTACCCATTCATTGTTGTCGTGTAATTACCCATTCCCTTTAAAGAATTCGTTTATTCCGTCAATCCGTTGTACTCATTATGAAGACAAAAAAAAGCCCTGTAGTTTTATGCGACAGGGCTATTTTAATTTAATTATCCCAAATCAACAACCCATCAGGATCGTTTTTATTATCGTTTTTATTGAGGATATGTGATTACTCAGGAGTTACTTCATTATAAATAATGAAACAACGATCTACAAATCCAAATCAATCAGCAAATCCAAATCAATCCGCTCAGATTTGATGCCCTATTAAGCAAGTTCTTTAATCGTCATCTCAAAAAGAGCGTTCAAAAAACTAAATAACTTAGATAATTCTGTGACAGTCAAACTATCGGTATTTTTAGTAAAAGTATTGCCATTTAACTTCCCAAATTCCCATAATTTTCCATCTGTCACTATTCCGTAAACCGATTTTTCAGACTGATTAAGATTTTTTGCGGCAATTAATTCAGATAAGCATTGTGCCCATCCCTGTTCAAAGTCGTTTTTTTTCGCCTCAACAACAATAAGCAATGGACATTCTAACATTGTTTTCCCAAGTTCTGATTTTTTGGAAACAATATAATCTGGAGTGCCGTTCAATTTTTCGTCATAAGAAATTGATTTTTGTATCCAAAGTGATGTCTTTTGGTAATAATGTTTATAAACTTCTCTTAATATCGGAAAAATAATAATTTCACATCTCGCTGCTTCGGATGAAAATATATCCAGATTTTGTTGGTTAAATTCAAATTCAGCAATAAAAGTTTCAGAGGATTTATAAGTTTTCTGAACGACAAAATTAGCCTCTTGGTATTTAATTTGATACTCTGCTTGTACTTGTGAAATGGTTTTATAGTCGCTGAATGCCATGATATATTTTATATTTGTAAGAACCTATTATTAACTGATGTTACGCAAAGCGATTCTATTCGAGCTTAGAAATCTTTGAAAAAATCGGATTTCTTAAACATTTTTGAAACATAATGCGTAACATCAATTATTAAAACACACTTGATTCAAGAAATCCAGTGATTTGTTTTAATGCCTATTAACCATGCAAACAATAAGCCAATTTATAACTATTTGTTTTTTAAGGAATTGATAATTTTGAGTCACAAAAAACAATGCAAAATGCAACGCAAAAAGCAAAAAAAAAGGCAACTTGCGAAAGCCTTCATTTAATGGGATTGATTTCTGGTTTTTACCGTTGTCTTATCCCCATTCACTTGCCCAAAGCGCGGTTAAAACTGATTGTGACTGTGATTTAGGGATCAACGCTGCGTCAAACAAGCAATTCTGTATTCGCTGAGAGTAGGCAGAATAACACATCAATTGAGCAATGTGAATCAGTTTTAACCATCTTTTTTCCGTTCTAATGGTTTTCCATTGTGCCGGATAAAAATTAGCCAAAATCATCTCACAAGTCAAAATTAACTCCATTGGTGGCATTGCCCAACGTGGACGACTGATTTTTAACTCCTCTTTTCGATTACCTTGCGGTTTATGTCCACCACTTTGAAGATGAAAAAGGGGTCCATCTTGATAAGAACCATTTTTCCGATTAGCTTTGAGGCTAAAGTTTTTTTCTTTAAAAAAAACTTTAGCCTCAAAATCAATATGCCAACGAGATTGTAAATGACCAGTGAGATCAAAAATCTCAATTTTGGTATCAAGCCTTTTAAAAGGAGGAAGATCGTTTCTTTTAGGGGGTGCAACCGCGACATCAAGGTAAACTTGAGGAACGATTTTTCCCAACTTTTTATCAAGGGCTGGTACAAACTTTATGGGAGTTGATGGTTCAATCGTGTATTCCCACTCCGTTTTGTTCTTGAATCTGTCAAGTTGGTAAATGGCGTTATTAATACCATTTTGACTGTTACGTTGAATCAGTTTTTTGTGGCACAATAAACGATTTAAAAAATCAAGTTGCTGACTCATTTCCTTGGCAGTGGGGATTTTTTCCATTTTCACATTTCCCCTTTCAGAATCAGATCAACAATAAATTCTTCCTCTTTGTCATATTCCAAACCCTGTTCTTTAAATTCACCCGTTTCTATACATTTCCAACAAATACGCTTACCACGTATGCAGGTATGAGGTAAAGGATCATAAGCGGCTACCGAATATTGATCCTCAGTCGGCTGATGACAAGAATCACAAGCATAAGCAAATAAAGCGTCAGTGTGATTTTGCCAGCGCGATTTTGCGGGCGACAATTTTAACCCCAATTTCTCATTTAAACACGCTACCCGTTCTCTAGCCGTCAAATTGCCTAAAGACTCGCCACAGAATTGCTTTTCCCAATCCTGTAAACGGTGCTGCCACCAGCGCGTCCAACCTTCACTAAAAACGCCGCTGTATATGACTTTGTCCTTTTTGAGACGCGCAAATAGCGTATCGACATCCTGGCCTTCTTTTGCCACACCCAACCGAGCTAAGAGATTATCTTTATCCAGTAAAAGCCCTTGTCTCCCTATCACATAGCGCAAAATTTGCTGGGCAACCTGATGGGGTGCTTTGAGTTTATCCAATTCCCGGATGGCTTGATAAGCAACCACCACTCTTTCCTCCTTATTCAGGGCAAAAAAAGTCGCCCATCGTTCCGATTTTTTGTTCCATTTTTTAATCATGCGCTGATAACCCTTGACGAGCGACCACATTTTTTTGCGATGCACTGGATTATCGGCGACTTCTTGTTTCGTAAAACGACAGTCAAATAAATTATGGGCGGTGACATTATTAAGAAAACCGGTCATTTCGTTCTCATTGGAAATCAAAATAATGGGAAAATCTTTCTCCACATTTTCTGAGCTATAAGAACGCAATAGCTGTGCTAAAGGTTCAGCTTTGTAAGCATTTTGCGGCATTTTTTGACGGTAATCTAATGCCACGAAAGCGGGCAGGCTTTCCACAATGTGGTTAGCCAAGTTAATCAACTCTATCGGTTGCTGAAATTTAACGTTCAGTCCATTTTTTCCCGGGGTTGACATGAGTGAAGCAAAGTGCTTATCTGCTTTTTGATCATCAATAAAAATACCTTGATACATTTTTAAATCTCCTATAATGTTAGCTCATTGAGAAATCCGATTTTAAAAAAAAATCGGATTTCTTTAATTCGGGGCGTTGGTTTCGATGTTTGAATTTTTTGAAGAAAAACTCAAACCTGACATAATGAGGGATTATCGTTTTTTTTTAAAAGCATCTTACATTCCATTGAAAAGGAAATTCAAATTGCAAATTTTCTTCTCGAATCATTATCATTGCCCACTCTTATAATAAAAATTTTGTTCTCTATCATCTTGTGCCAACACTTCATCCAGTACAACAATGGTATTTAAGTCTTCCAATATACGCCCTTCTTCTACCGCTACACCCGCATTATCCATTCTGAGACTAAAAAACCGTGCTGGCAGATTAGGTGTGGATTCTATCAATAATGATAATTCTTTCATTAAAAAGAAATCATGGGTAGCCAGAATCACTTGTATGCCGTGTTGAGCAAGTGCTACTAGCGCGTTAGCGACTTTTACCATAATTCTGGCATTAAGATTCGCTTCGGTTTCATCCCAAAATAAGGTACTGCCTTTACTGAGAGAACCATTTAAAATCAGATAAATCAACATGGCAATTTTTCGATATCCTTCAGCAATTAAAGACATTTCAACTTTGCCTTGTTTGGGAATATCAAGGTAAAAATTTCCGGTTTTATCCACCGTGATTTTGCCACCTAATTCCGCCTCTAAAGATTCAATTATTTTCTTTAAATCGTTAGGGGGTTGTTTCAACAAGGGTAGGCTCAATGCTTTACATAAATCATAATGCGTTTCATCAAGAGACAGGTAACGTTCTTCATATAAAGCGATTATTTCTGGGTGCAGCGTGAGCACTTCACGGGTTGGGAAAAATAAGGGGGCGGCTATCGTATTAGTCGTGATTTGATCAAGTGTTACTTTACTACGACTATTTTTAGCAAATGAAAATTGGAGCAACTCGGTGCGACTATCAGATAATTCTATTTCGACACGAATTTGAGTACGTTGACGACCACTGCCATTGCGATTAAGATGACCTAAGCTATTTGGCTTGAAAACGTTATAAAGTTTATTGGCTAAAGTTTTTGTTGCATTGAGAGTGCTATTTTGTCGAGATAGCACGTACATAACACTGTAACCGAGTTTAAGCATAAAACTTTTCCCAGTGGCGTTGTCTCCAATTACAATATTGAGTCCCTTTGAAAATTCGATTTGAACATCTGTAAAAACCGTAAAATTTTTAATATTTAATTTTTTCAACATATTTAGTTGTTTGCTCCTAATTGTGAAAAATCAGGTTTTGCGCTTATTCCCTTTCGAGGTTTTCGTTTTTCTTCAAAAAACGAAAACCTCGAAAACTAAACCTGTCAGGTTTGGTTTAAAAGTGTCGGAAGTTATTAAATCCTAAGTCCTAAGTATTATATGGCATTTTCCTCGTTTTTCTGTCAGTCATTTCCATCGCCTCAAATTCTACGGAAAAGCCCGATGCCTTCACACCTTTTCAACAATTAATGTTTGTTGAAATTGTGGATACCAAGCGCGTAATTCTTCAGGTGTTTTAGAGAGTATTTCTTCATAATGCCGTAGCACAAACCAGATTCCCCGTGTTGAGGGCAATGTCCAACGGCGATCCAATATATCCTTAATCGTTTGCGTGAATAATCTCTGCCATAGCAATTTCAGAAAAACGGTCTTAAAGCGTACAATATCAGGGCTATGGAAACGGTGCAAAACGGCTTGATTAAGTCCCCATAAAGCCGTTGTCGTAAAATGTGTCAATCGCCCTTCTGAAACATGTGCATGACAAATCTTTGCATTTAAAGCATGTAAAAGCAGTCCAAGGCGCGATGCACGATAACACACATCATTATCCTCATTGACGGCATAACGCTCTAATGTCTCCTCAAAATGGACTTGTGCTAAAATTTCTTTGCGATAAGTCATACGCGCACCATGTATCATTGATACAGGATGGACTGCCATCTTTTTGAGTGTTTCTGGTAGTAAATACTTTGGAAAAGTAAAATCGTAGGGTATAAAAATATCATCGTCTTTAATCAAACGTTTAGCAAAACCGCGCAATTTGACTTGAATTATCTTTAATTTATTGAGTCGTTTCTTCAATAACGGGGGAGAATCAAGACTTTTTTGAGCATTTTGAGCAGCGGGCTGGGGGGGCAGCGCTTCCAATTTAGGCATAATGCCCGCCACTTTATATTCTGTATCTTGGGCATAAATACGAATGACTTCTTCAGCACAATCAGGATACATAAAGGAATCATCATCAATCAAAAACACAATATCGGCGGTGGCAAGCGCAATCCCTTGATTACGTTGCGCCGCTGAAGAAAGCCGTTTCGCTTGCACATATTGCCAATCAATCGCTGGATATTTTGCGGCTAATTCGTGCATAATACGTTTTTGTGTTTTTTCCCAATATGGACTTGCATCAACCACAATGATTTCTTTTGGGGGTAATGTTTGTGCGGCGGCAAAGCGTAAACATTGTTCTAACACCGCTTCACGTTTATAAGTTGGAATAACTAAAGCCCAGTTAATTTGAGTCATTTTTGAGTCGATTTGATTATGGCTGATTCAATGGCTTTTTTAACCAGTTCACCTGTTGCGATACCAACAAGATTCACTTCTGCCTCAATTTCACCCGTTGCCAATGCGAAAAATGTATCACCATCATACATCGTATGTACCGGCGTGATAACTTGTGATACCCCAACTTGTGCCATTTGCGCTATTTGGGTGAGTTCCATTTTATCAAAACGGGCATTAGTCGCTGCAATTCCGATGATTGTATTAGAGCGGCAATAAGTTTTAGGAAAACCTTCATTTATAATATACTTAATCGTATCAACGAAACCGCCATCTGTTGTTCTCGCCCCAGCAATAATGCGATTATCTTCATAACTTCTCACATCTCCAAATGTATTCACAACAACAAGCACATTTATAATGAGCCCATTTGGAAATGACAGGCTAGCCGTTCCAAGCCCTCCGCGCATCGCCCTATCTATACCACAGACTTTACCCACCAGCGCACCAGTTCCAGCCCCGACATTGCCCTGAACCACTTTTGCGGTTGAAGCAGATAAACAAGCCTCATATCCATCTTTTGCCGTTGGCGCGTAATCCCCTACACCGACATTAAAATCATAGATAACGGCGGTAGGAACAATAGGTATCTTTTTAGCGCCCATGCCGAAACCATAACCTTGTTCTTGACAGTACTTCATCACGCCATCGGCGGCAGCAAGCCCTAAAGCACTGCCACCCGTCAATAAAATGGCATTCACTTTATCCACTAAACAGTGTGGTGCCAGAAGAGCCGTTTCTCGCGTACCAGGTGCGCCTCCCCGAATATCAACACCACAAGTTGCGCCCTTATCACATATCATAACGGTACAGCCTGTCGCATATTCGTTATGTGTAAAATGTCCAACACGAATATTTGGAATATTTTTCATATAGCAATGGTGAATGGTGAATGGTTAATGGTTAATGGTGAATGAAATTTAAGTTTTTACGCGGAAGCGTGGGAATGAGGGGAAAATGAGGTGTTAAAATCAGTTCTTTCAGATTTCTGTTACCTCATTTTGTGGTTGGCGAAGTTTGGCAATGATGTCCTTTGCAGATTGCGGTTTTAATTCACCCAGATGAAAATCGGCAATGGCTTCTTCTTTTGCTATTTCATGGCAGCGCAGATCGTTATCGCGATGTAAATTTATCATGCCCCCTAAATTTTCCTTTACCCGCTTAATTTAATGGCATTAAGCGGCGTGCTTTCTTGAAGTTTTTATCGAAGGTGAAATGAAAAATGCTTGTTTTATATCTAAACCAAAAAAATTTTTATCCTGTATTTCAGCAATTTTATTTCCTAATGGTAGAAATTGATTTATTGTAGATAAAGCGTCGTTGTCTTGGTTAATGATGACAACACGAGATAAGGAGATAAGTTCTTCTTTATTGAGTTTAGTTGTTAATTGTTCGGTAATGATTTTTAATGCTTGTTGTTTATTGGCATCAATCCACCTAGCAGAGACTAAAACGTCCCACTTACCCGGCGAGCCATCTCTGAGGAATAAAGCAAAAAGTTTAAATTCACCCTTTTGATTGGCAAGGTACTTTTCAATTTTAACCATTTTCTGATTTAATTTATTCATAGTACTTTCACTAAGTTTTTTGTTGCATTTATCATATTATAAGCGTCTGGTTCTGAAACAGTTCCTATCGGTTCATATCTTGCTTCTGGATTCCAATTTGCGACATTTGACCAGTCACGAAAAAAAAGGGTTTTTATCTTTTCTTCTATTCCGGATAAATGTAGTAAAACATCTAAATCATGCGTTTTAAAACATCTATAGTTGGCAAATTCTTTGTTCGTTGAAGGATAACCAGACCATTTTAAGGTTCGACAAATTCTCGCTTTGAGTCCCAATTCTAAAGCATAACCGCAAATATAAGCCGCACCATCATAACGTTTTGCACTCAATAAAACTTCCGCATCTTTTATTCTTGCTCTAGCAATCTTTTTAAGTTCTGTTTTTGTAATCATCTTCAGTTAGCTTCTTATTCGTTCCCACGCTGGAACGCTCATCGTTATACATAAGTCAAAAATCGTCAAAAGTCGGGTGGGTAGAGTGAAACGAAACCCACCATTTTTGGCGGTTCGGTGGGTTTCGATCTCGCTCTACCCACCCTACGAAAAAACAAGTTAAATCAAATGCTTAAATACTTGTGACTAACGATGAGCGCTGGAACGTGGGAACGAGGGGAAAAGATTTATGCGTACCTACTTTAGAGTCAAACTTGATTATTATTCCGCAATCGCTGAGTCTATAAAGTTCCAATGGAATTGACGATCACCATCAAACTCAACCTCTTCTAACAGGTAACAGTAGCTGTTTCCAGACATGACATTAGAGTCTGTACGAGAATAGGTGGCTCCTGATAATAAATCACCTCTCGCGTTGTCAAAACTCATTTGCAGAATATCCTCATAATTTGAGGCGTTATTTGTGCATTCCCCATTTACCAGTGGAGTGCCTCTCCAAATGAAAAAGCCAGCCGTGTCGAGTTCAGAAGTGGTTTCCCAATCTAAATGGATGTCATTTTGAGTTGGGGTTGCTGTGAAGTTGGCTAGTTCTACTAAATTGGACTCACCGCATTCGTCTTTGCCTGTGTAAAGTGATTTGATTTCGCATTCGGATAATGCGCGATTATAGATGCGGAGATCATCATTGCTCCAAAAAAAAGGTCGTTATTCATATCAATTTTTCTGTCTAGAGTACAACGAATTGGCGAAATAAACGAATTGGCAAAATAAACGAATAAAACTTAACGATCCTTATTGTAGGGGCGAACCGGCGTGTTCGCCCAACTTAATCGCATTATCGCGTAGGTGCCATGCCTACTTCCCCTTTGAGTTTCTGAATTTGTTCCTCACTGAGTACATTAGTTAAGCGACGCATAAAATCTTCTGTCGCTATTTTCATGCCTTTTTCTATTCCCCTGGTTTCACCCCTGGCTTCACCCAAAGTTTTGGCTTCAGCGATTTCATCTGGGAACAAAATGTGAATCAGTTCTTTGGCTGTTGGATCATTTCTAAGTGATTCTACGTTCATAATAGTTGATTGCGTTCGAGGTTTGAGTTTTTCTTTAAAAAACTCAAACCTCGAAAGTAGTTTAAAACCTGCTGTATTATACTTTCTTCCCGCTAGGATAGCAAGTAAAAACAGCATTCGAGGCTAAAGTTTTTCTTCAAAAAACTTTAGCCTCGAATTCGGCTTGTTCTTGAGATTCGGGAATCTTCTCCTTAATGATTTCCGAGGCTTCCAGAATTTCTGGTTGTTTTCCTCCTTCTAAATAGGGAGTAAAAGGTAACAGTCCAATCAATCCTTTTTCTTTGATTTCCTGATAACTTTGTTCCCATAAATTCTTGACTTCGTATTGAAGTTTAACGCTGCCAAAATCATGATTTCCTAGCTGTTTGCAGTTAGGATTTTGATCCAGATTGATCAGCAAAGTTTTGACCTTTGGCGTTTTGGTTTTGTTTTTGATCAACGCATTGTAGATCAAAATCCTCTCATTTATCGTTTCATCATAAGCCGTTTGTACTTCAATATGAAAGACGATGCCTCTCAGTTTATCAATATCCGTCTCAATCAGCAGCGTTAAAGAATCCGCTTCTTTTTTGATATAGGCTTCTAATGTTCTATTCGCATCCAGTATTTTGACCTTTTTGAGTTCCTCCGCTGAAAGATTTTGAAAATCCGCAAAAAAACTCAGAAAGTCGAGAGGATGTAATTCTATCGCCTTTCGACTGACATAATCAATGGGTTTATCAATCAATTCTTGTTGTTCTCTATACTCTTTTGAGAACAAAGGGGTGTCTTCATTGGTTAGCTCTGGCAAAAGAGAGCCAAATAGTTCACCTTGCACGAAGTCTTTTTTCATCTTATTCTCTCTAACGACAAGGGTTAAGTAAGTACTGAAGCATAAGTTTTAATACTTTTTGGAGTCCAACGCTTCAGCTTTGGGCGTTTTTTGGACGGATTGACAAAGCTAAAGCGTTTTCGAGGTTTTAGTTTTTTTTCAAAAAACTAAAACCTCGAACTCCATTTGACAAAGCTTAAAGCGTTGTACTCCATTTTCAATGTTTTGTGTTCAAATTTATGAAATGATTATACTCGGCGCGGTAACAAACTTTCAGGCAAAAGTTTCGCTGAGCGAAACTTTTGCCTGAAAAACTTTTCTAATGAGGAAGCCGTTGCACAGACTTTTTCGAGGTTTTAGTTTTTTGAAGAAAAACTAAAACCTCGAAACCACCCTACATAAAAGGTAACAGCCCCCAAAAAAAAGCCCCCTTTCATCCATTAGATAAAAGAGGGCTTTTTTCAATTTTAAGTAACTACTCAGCGCCTTGAAATCAATTTCAAGGCGAAAAGCCAAAGCAGGCTCAGCTAAACTCTAATTAGTCTGTTTTAACAGACTATTCGATTCGAAGTTTTCGTTTTTTCTTCAAAAAACGAAAACCTCGAATAAAGTTTTTTGAAGAAAAACTTTAGCCTCGAATGCTTTCAGCCTTGCAATTGATTTCAAGGCTGAGTAGTTACAAAAAATCACAGATGCAAGCTCTTACTTCCGCGCGCAATACCCAATATGCCGGAACGTACCACTTCAAGTATCAGTGTGGAATCAATTGTCTTGATGAAGGCATCAAGTTTATCTGCCGTGCCTGTCATCTCAATGGTATAGTTTGTCTCGTTCACATCAATAATGCTGCCCCTAAAAATGTCAACGAAGCGTTTAATTTCTTCGCGGTGATGGGCTGTTGAGACATTAACCTTTACCAACATCAATTCCCTTTCAATATGTATTCCTTCCGTTAAGTCAATGAGTTTGATCACGTCAATCAGTTTATTCAGTTGTTTCGTGATCTGTTCAATGATCTCATCTGTACCTTTCGTCACTATAGTCATTCGTGACATGGAAGGGTCTTCTGTCGGCGCGACGGTAAGAGATTCAATATTGTAACCGCGTGCCGAAAATAAGCCGGCGACTCGTGATAACGCACCTGCTTCGTTTTCTAATAAAATTGAAATCGTGTGACGCATATTTAAGCTAACTCTCTTTCTGGGGATAACAACATTTCATGATGCCCTTTACCAGCGGCAATCATCGGATACACCATCTCATCTTGATCAATAACAAAGTCCATAAACACGAGGCGATCTTTTATCGCCAATCCTTCAGCAAGCGCGTTTTCAACTTCGCTAGGCTTCTCAATACGCATACCGATATGTCCATAACTTTCTGCCAGTTTGATAAAGTCGGGCAATGCTTCCATATAGGTATGTGAATAACGCTTGTCATAAAACAGTTCTTGCCATTGACGCACCATGCCTAAATAGCCATTATTCAACATGATGATTTTAATCGGCAAATCAAATTGTTGACAAGTCGATAATTCTTGTATGCACATTTGAATGCTGCCATCCCCTGTCACACAAACCACCGTCTCGTCGGGATGCGCAATTTGTACACCCATTGCTGCCGGCAAGCCAAAGCCCATTGTGCCTAAACCGCCTGAATTGATCCAATGACGTGGTTGGGCAAATTGATAATATTGCGCCACAAACATTTGGTGTTGTCCAACATCAGAAGCGACAAAGGCGTTACCTTCAGTCAGTTGGCTCAGTTTTTCTAACACAAATTGCGGCTTAATAAGCGGACTATTACGATCATAATTTAAACAATTTTTCGCACGCCAAGTCTCAATTTGTTTCCACCAAGTGGTTAAGGCTCCCGCATCTGATTTTTGATCGGTTTCCTTTATCGTTTGAATCAAATCTTGTAACACTTGATCCACCGCGCCGACGATGGGAATATCGACTTTAACATTCTTAGAAATTGAGGAAGGATCAATATCAATATGAATAATTTTAGCGTAGGGACAGAATTTTTCTAAAACGCCTGTCACGCGATCTTCAAAACGCGCTCCGATAGCAATTAAGACATCACTCTCGTGCATCGCCATATTGGCTTCATAAGTACCGTGCATACCGAGCATACCGACAAACTGTTTATCGGTGGGGGGGTAGCTTCCTAATCCCATTAAAGTTTGAGTGATAGGATAGCCTAATAAGCGAGTTAAATCAATCAACTCTTTAGTGCTATTGCCTAACACCACGCCACCGCCTGAGTAAATAATAGGGCGTTTAGCGGATAACATCATATCCGCCGCTTTACGGATTTGCCCCAGATGTCCACTAACAACAGGTTTATAGGAACGTATTTCCACCGTTTCTGGATATTCAAACACCGCCCGGTTAATTGTGACATCTTTAGGAATATCCACAAGCACGGGTCCAGGACGACCGGTTGTTGCAATATAAAACGCTTTTTTAAGGGTTTCTGCCAAATCTTTGACATCTTTGACCAAAAAATTATGCTTGGTACATGGACGGGAAATGCCCACAGCATCAACCTCTTGAAAGGCATCGTTACCAATCAAGGCGGTAGGCACTTGCCCCGTAATAATCACCATAGGGCTGGAGTCCAGATAAGCGGTCGCAATGCCTGTGATTGCATTAGTGGCACCAGGTCCTGATGTGACTAAAGCAACCCCTGGTTTACCTGTTGATCGTGCATAACCATCGGCGGCATGAACGGCCCCTTGTTCGTGACGAACAAGAATATGTTGCAATTTGTTTTGCTTGAAGATGGCATCGTAAATATGCAATGTGGCGCCGCCAGGATATCCAAATATATGTTCTACGCCTTCGGCGATTAATGCGTTGACAAAAATATCGCCACCTATCATCATTTCAGCTTCATTCGCTTTGTTCATTTATTGCCTCGTTAATATTTCAATAAAATTCTATGGTGCAAGGTGGTGCTTGTACCATAGAAACCTTAAAATTCTATGGTGCAAGGTGGTGCTTGTACCATAGAAACCTTGAAGATTATGCGATTTGGATAAAATTGAACATAATCTCAGTGGTATTATCTCTTTATGCGAATTAAGAGTTAAAAATTTCAACTCTTAATTCGCATTCTTTGTTATTTTAAAACTTCAGAGGTTTAGAAAAAAATTTATCAGGGTAAGATAAACTTGATTTGGAGTCAAATTTTTAATTTTCAACACCACGAAAAATGTGACTATTCTTAAAATTCAATCGAAAAACCTCTGAGGTTTTCAAAACCTCAGAGGTTTGGCTGAAAAACCTCAGAGGTTTTTAGTTTAGGTTTTTAAGTGAATTTATTTATCTGAAATTCTATAGAGTCAAAATTTTAATTTTCAACACGACAAAAAATGTGACTATTCTTAAAATTCAATCGAAAAACCTCAGAGGTTTGGCGGCGAAAATTCAATCGAAAAACCTCTGAGGTTTCCAAACCTCTGAGGTTTGGCGGCGAAAATTCAATCGAAAAACCTCAGAGGTTTCCAAAACCTCTGAGGTTTGGCGGCGAAATTTCAATCGAAAAACATCAGAGGTTTCCAAACCTCTGAGGTTTGGCGGCGAAATTTCAATCGAAAAACCTCAGAGGTTTCCAAAACCTCTGAGGTTTGGCGGTGAAATTTCAATCGAAAAACCTCAGAGGTTTCCAAAACCTCTGAGGTTTGGCGGCGAAATTTCAATCGAAAAACCTCTGAGGTTTCCAAAACCTCTGAGGTTTGGCTAAAATTTAGTCGCCTGATTTAACGGCTCAAATCCAGTGTTAGCAAAAGTTCTCTCACAATTTTTGCGGCAAATATTGCGCTGTTTTCAGTCGGATCGATAAAGGGAGCCAGTTCCACAACATCTGCGCCCACAAAATGCTTTCCTTTTAAAATATTCATGAGCTGAATAAAAGAGTGGAAATCTTCGCCACCTGGTTCAGGCGTTCCTGTTCCAGGAAGTAGCGCAGGATCGAAATAATCTAAATCTAAAGTCAAGTAAATGGGGCGAGATGAGTCAATACCTTTGATTTTATTAAGAAAAGAAGTCTTTGAAGAAGACAATGTCTTGTGGTTTTTCATCCATTGATATTCTTCTTTAGTGCCGGATCGGATACCATATTGAATCAAACGATGCTCAACACCAAACTGTTCGCTCACTCGACGTATAATAGAGGCATCTGAAAAATCTTCTCCTTCTTCACGAAGATTGGCGTGGGCATCTAAATGGATGAGAATCAAATCGGGGTATTGCTTTAAATAAGTCACTATTGGCGCGTAAGAAATGGAATGTTCGCCTCCCATGACCAAAAATTTGATTTTGTGCATTTCAAGGCCAATCTTTCTCGTGAATGAGAGAAAATAATCAGTGGCATCTTGCCAGCTTTTTTTATCTTTAATCTGTAAGTTGCCTAAATCCACACATTCAATATCGTTTGTATCGTGATCTAAATAGGGCGAGTATGTTTCTATATGGGGTGATTTCAGGCGTATTTCATCAGGCCCTTTGGCAGCTCCTTTTCTAAAACAGGCTGTGCCATCGAAATTAAAACCCATAATATGGGTGGTACGGCTATATAGCCATTTTGAGGTGTTAAAAGGCTCAAAATGCGCATTTATCGCCTCCATCTTTTGTAGTCTTTTTACTTTTTTCATGGTATTAAACTATATTTTATTCTATAAAGGCGAATAAAGAAATCCGATTTTTGAAAAAAATCGGATTTCTATACTAACATTTTAACATTTTTTTTATTTTACCTCATTTATAAAAATTCAGTATAAAAATTCAATATGCAGATCGAACATTTTATAGATAATTCTCCCATTAAATATCAACATCGCTTAGGTGAAATGCTTATTGAAGCTGGCTACGTCAATGAGCAAGACGTAGAACGCGCTTTAGAATTTCAAGCCCGGCTTGGGGGACAATTGGGTGCGGTTCTGATTCGTTTGGGTGCGGTATCTGAAGATAATCTATTGAACGTGTTATCTCAACAATTAGATTTGCCCGTTATGGAGCGCAAGGAGATTCCACTTGATGTGAGTTCTTTACTTAAAGTGATTAAAGAATCAAAGATTGAAGAAGATTGGTGGTTGGATCAGGAAGTGGTTGCTTGGGAAAATTCAGACTCTGTTGTGCATTGTCTTGCACGTAATCCTTTATCTGATACAATCCATGAGGTTTTTTATCATATTTTTCCTGAAAAAACAGTTACTTGGTATTTATCCCGTACTCAAGATTTAGATCATGTACTTGATTTATTAACAAAAGCTAACACGGATACTCATTTTAGCAATAGCGATGATGTGAATATATTGCGCGAGTTGGCTGAAGGTGCGCCTGTTGTTGAATTTGTTAATAATATGCTCTCTCAAGCGATTGATCAACGCGCTTCTGATGTACATGTTGAGCCTGAAGAGCAGAGTTTTTTTGTACGTTATCGGGTTGATGGTGTTTTGTATGAGCGTCTGAATTTGCCTAAGGAACGTTTTAATGCGATTGCTTCCCGTATCAAATTGATTTCTGGACTTGATATTGCGGAGCGTCGCTTACCACAGGATGGGCGTTTAAATACTCGTGTGAGTGGTCAGGAATTAGATATTCGTGTGTCTTGCTTGCCGGGGGTGCATGGCGAATCTATCGTGATGCGCCTCTTGCCTAAAGAGCGTCAAACCAGTCGCTTAGAACAATTAGGTTTTGCGCCTGACCATTTTCGCTTGTTTAATCAATGGATTAGAGAGCCACATGGTATTATTTTGGTTACAGGACCGACGGGTTCAGGTAAATCGACGACGTTATATGCTGCCCTTGATGCTGCTAATAATCGTACTCAAAAAATGATCACTGTTGAGGATCCAGTGGAATATCAACTTAAAGGGATTACTCAAGTTCAAGCGCATAGTGAAATTGGTTATACATTTGCGTCTGCTTTACGATCAATTTTACGACAAGACCCTGACATCATTATGATAGGTGAAATCCGTGATCGTGAAACTTCAGAAATTGCAATACAAGCCGCTTTGACAGGACATATGGTGTTATCAACTTTACATACCAATGATGCGGTGAGTGCTTTTACTCGTCTGATTGAGATGGGCGTAGAACCCTTTTTAGTGTCAACTTCAGTACGCGCTGTGCAGGCGCAACGTTTAGTACGCCGTTTATGCGAACACTGTGCTAAACCTATCATGCCTATCGCAAAAATAGAGGCACAAGTTAAACGGGTTTTGCCTGAAGAAATTACTACACCGCCACAGTGGAAAGAGCCTGTTGGTTGTCCAAAATGCCAAGAGTTGGGTTATCAAGGGCGTATTGGTATTTATGAAATGGTGTATATCACGAAAGAATTACAAACCTTAATTTTAAATCGGGCTTCTGCGGCAGAAATGCGGCAGAAGGCAACAGATCAGGGCTTTCGTACTTTGCGTGAAGATGGTTTGATCAAGGCTTATCAGGGTATGACTTCACTTGAAGAGGTACTTCGTGTGACTGAGGAATTAAAAAATGTTGATGAATGGTGAATGGTGAATCGAAAAGAAACCAAGTTTCTTGAAGAAACTTGGTTTCTCACCATAATTAACCATTAACCATTAACCATTAAACACATTAACCATTAATTAATCATCTCTTGTACCCCACTGAGGGTAGCAAGTTTGTGCATTTGAGCGGGAATATTGCAAAAAGTCATCGACGTATTTTGCCTTCGCAATTCTATCAAGAACGCTAAACCCGCACTATCTGTGCGGGTAACATCACATAAATCTAATACTTTAGGCGGTGATCGAGGTTCAAGTTTTTTTGCTGAAAAAACTTGAACCTCGATCTGATTCCCCTCTTGTCTCTCTTTGGAGAAGTCGGAGAGTTTTTGTGTGAATTCTGTTAGCAATGCGCCGACTGTGGCAAATGTTAATTCACCAGATAACCGCCAATTAGCATTTTCAACGAGGATTTGACTCACGAGTTATTTATCACGCCTATTGATTTTATCGATCAATTTGTCTATGCCTATCGTTTTAATATCGTTAGCAAATTCAGAACGATAATTATTAACCAAACTGACACCGCCCACAGTCACGTTGTACGCCTTCCATTTACCATCCCTTTTGGACTTCTTCATCTTATACTTCACCTTAATGGGTTTTTTCCCTTTCTGAAAAATCCGAGTGTGTACTGTGGCTTTGTTACCTTTTACATTGGTAGAGTATTCCACTTTTTCAACTTTTCCAGCTGCTTCTATCAGAGCATTTGAGTATGTGCGTACTAAAAGACCACGAAACGCATTGATAAAGCGTTTTTTTTGCTTCTTGCTCACTTTTTTCCAGTGTTTTGCCAGTACCGATCTTGACATAAGGTAGAAGCTAAACACATCATCGACCAATTTTAAGGCTTCCGCTTCATTTTTCAGCTTATTTGGATTCGCCAGCACTTCATTTGTAGTCGTTCTGATGACCTCTTCAGCAGAAGAAGCATAAGCGTTGTTGTCGATTGGCAATACCCCCAGCATACATACGAGGGCAATAGTTGTAACTATTTGTTTCATAAGCAATTTCCTATTTATTGATGATGTGATGGTAAAATCAAAATTTGAAAATCCTCAAACTTCTCTGGGAATTATAACTCATTTATTTTGTGAGTCAACATTGAACCTATCCCACTATTCTTTTTCTTAGAAATCCGATTTTTTGAAAGGATTTCTTAAACCGATTGTCAAAAAAAAAATGTTTTTATTCATTGTTCAACATTTTTTGAATAGTGGGATAGGTTCTTGCAATGTCAACCCAGTTAACAAAATTTATGGTGTTGAACTCCCTTTTGCCGCCATATTATATAAAAATTGTCCAATCAGTTGTTCTAAAATCACCGCAGATTGGGTAAGTCCTGAGTCTAACTCACTGTTATCTGTCAAATATTCCTCTTCCGCCCCTGCTTCTAAGCCAATATATTGTTCTCCTAATAAACCTGCAGTGAAAATACTTGTAGAGGCATCTGTCGGAATTTTACGATATTGGGATTCGATGTGCATAGTAACAATCGCTTGATAATTTTCGTCATCATAACGAATATCTGTTATTCTACCGATACGCACCCCGCCCATTTTCACTGGCGATTTGACTTTTAATCCCCCGATATTTTCAAACTTGGCTATGACAGTATAGCCATTTTCAGAAAATAAATCGCCTAAGTGACTTACTTTCATGGATAACATAAATAGGGCAGCAAAGCCTAATGCCACAAAAATACCAACCCAAATTTCACTGTTTCTTGTTGATTGCATAAAAAACCTCTTTTTTAATAACTAATGTGACGCAAAGCTATTCTATTCGAGCTTAGAAATCCGATTTTTGAAAAAAATCGGATTTCTTAAACCTCTTGTTGATTTAGAAGCAGAGTGCGTCACATCAGTTCATAATGAAAACTCTCTTGTCATTCTGAAAATTCTATTCTAGGCTAGAATATGGTGAAAATTCTGATTATAACAATTGAAAGTGATTTAAATCAATACCTTATAAAGTTATTGTTCTGTACAAAGAGGATTTTTCTGAAAATCTATAGTTCATTCCCAGGATCATGGATATGTTTTTTCTCGTAAATTTGTATGGCGGGCTCAAGTAACTCAAAGCCATTTTTAATACGATGTCCCATCTTGCCAGTAATGGAAGCTATCCACTGATGATATTCCTCATTTGCCTCGACTAATTTCTGCCATATTTTAGGGCGCACTTTCATTTGTACGATCTGCCCTTCAACATTGATACAAAAATGCTGCCAACCATGTTTGATTGTTTCCACCCAGTTAGGTAATTCAGTAATTTTGATATTAACTTCAAGTTTACCTACGGTTTTTGGCATCTTAATGGAGGAACGTTTTGGTTTAAACTCCTTTTGTTGTTCGAACTTCATCCTTTTTTGTGGGATAAACTCATGCTTTTTCTTTAAGCTAAATCCAAAGTTTGAAGCCTCCCCTGCTCTACCGTTTCTGTCAGAAAGAAATTGAAACTCTTCCGTTTTTTTCCTTAATCCAATTGTGAGCTTGGCACTTTCAGTCGCTTGATTGCTTCTTTGAGATTGATTTAACCGCGATTTTTTCTTTAATCCCAACGTGAGCATGGGACGTTTTTCTGTACTCACTTGATTCCCAAAACGATTTTGATATTCATTTTCTTCAAGATTGGCTTGGTATTGGTTTTCAGTCTTCATATATTTATTTGGATTGGACCTGAGTAGTTACTAAAAAACTTAAATTTTTAAATTTTGACGAATATACTATCAGGTATTTCAATTTGAAGGTAAAGTTTTTTAAAGAAAACTTATCGCCTGAGATTAAATATTTGTGATTCTCGTTTCTCTACTCTTAATGCGAATTAAGAGTTGAAAAGCGGCAAAGCTAAAGCGTTGAACTCCTCAGATCAAAGCTAAAGCCTTGAACTCCTATGTTCAAAGCTAAAGCGTTGAACTCCAAAATTTCAACTCTTAATTCGTATTCTTAGGCTACTCCTATTTTTTACCGTGATTTATTATAAATAATATTACAAATATATTATTATTAATAAGTCATTTTAAAGTGATCAAAAACCAAAACTTGATTTTTTTTGTTAACTTCTTTAAAATATTACTCTTATGAAAATATCTATCACTTTCTTACTTTTATTGACAGCTCTGAGCCTAGTAGGTGGCTGTAGTAGTTCTGTTACCAAACCCAGTGATGGGGTAATGGCGGTGCATAAGAATCGGGGAACTGATTCGCCCGTGAAAGTCAATCCTAGGATTGATGATATCGTGTCGTATGCTGATACTCAACAAAATTCCCAGTTTTCGACAACCTGGGGTGTTGAAGGACAAGTCAGCAAAAGGCCAGTCCGCCTTCAAAGGTTAGCCAGCTATGATGCTGCGCGTAGTGAATATCGAATGAATTATTCTGTCAGGCAAAAGCTCACAGAAGATACTCTTGATGTTCGTCGTATCCTTGCTCATATCCTTGCTAAAGAAACGCCTGAGACGAATCGTTTCATGGCGAGTCCTCAATATTCTTTTGGACAAAATGATTTGTGGAATAGGGTTAGCGCAGGTTATGGACTGCCAACGACATACAATGACCGAGTACAACGTTTTATTGATGAATATGTTAAATATCCCGCTTCTTTAAGGAAAATTGCGCGTAATGCGACTCCTTATCTTTATCATATTGTTGAAGAAGTTGAGAAGAGGGGGATGCCCTTAGAAATTGCGTTGTTACCAGCGATTGAAAGTCTTTATCAACCGATTGCGCGATCACATAAGAGTGCCGTTGGTATTTGGCAGTTTATGTCTGCAACTGGTGGAGAATACGGGCTTGTGCAAAATTCTTGGTATGATGGGCGACGTGACATCATTAAGTCAACCACCGCAGCATTGGATTATTTACAAAAGTTGCACCAATCATTTGATGACGATTGGTTACTCGCACTAGCTGCTTATAACACTGGACCTGGCAATGTCAGAAAAGCGATTAAGAGAAATCGGAGGCAAGGAAAATCGACAGATTTTTGGTCGTTGAAATTGCCCAGAGAAACACGCGAATATGTTCCTAAATTGCTTGGATTATCTGATATCGTCGCTAATTATCAATTTTATGGACTTGAGTTGCAAGCGATTGCTAATCAACCTTACTTTGAACGGGTTAATGTGGGTAGGCAAATTGATTTATATTTAGCTGCTCGGTTAGCTGGATTATCACTTTCGGCGTTCAAGCACTTAAATCCAGGTTATAAACGTAAAGAAACTTCCCCGACGGGTCCACATTATATTGTTCTTCCTGTTGAAAAAGTTCAGTTGTTTAAACAACGTCTTGATAGAGTGCTGGCGCAGATGATGTTAAGCCAAGCGACTTATAAATAATAAGCACGTTTAAGTGCGAATTTTGAATACGACTTTTTGTCTTTATAACACAACTAAACCTGGCAGGTTTCAAAAACCTGCCAGGTATCTATTCTCAATTTTTTTTCAAGTTAATGTTGTACAAAGCTAAAGCGTTGTACTCCAATTGTTTAAAGTACAAAGCTAAAGCGTTGTACTCCAATTGTCTAATGTACAAAGCTAAAGCGTTGGACTCCAATTGTCTAATGTACAAAGCTAAAGCGTTGGACTCCAATTGTCTAATAGAGGAAATATGTCAAAACAAAAATATCGCTTGGTGACACGGAGTGATTTTGATGGTTTAATCTGTGCCGTATTATTGAGGGAGCTTGATTTGATTGATGAAATCAAATTTGTCCACCCCAAGGATATGCAGGATAGGAAAGTGCCAATTAGTGCCAATGATATTACAACCAATTTGCCTTATGTCTCTGAAGCGTATCTGGTTTTTGATCATCATTTGAGTGAAATCATTAGAATTTCAGGAAAGCATCCTGATAATCATATTATTGATCCCAAAGCACCGTCTGCCGCTCGTGTGGTTTATGACTATTACGGGGGCAAAGAGATTTTTCATAATGTGAATGAGGAGATGATTCATGCCGTAGATAAGGCTGATTCTGCTCAATTTAGCCGTGAGGAAATTCTATTTCCAACAGGTTGGGTATTGCTCAATTATCTTATGGATCCCCGTAGTGGATTAGGACGCTTTAAAAAATTTCGCATCTCTAATTATGATTTGATGATGATGTTGATTGATTTTTGTAAAAAGCACAGTATTGATGAAATCTTAAAACTGCCCGATGTCAAAGAGCGTGTTGATTTATATTTTGAACACCAAAGAATGTCATTAGATCAGATTGAAAAATGTTCTAGAGTTTATAAGAATGCGGTTGTATTTGATTTACGTCTTGAGAAAGAAATTTTGACAGCAAACCGCTTCGTCATTTACGCGCTGTTCCCAAAGTGCAATATTTCCATTCATGTCTTATGGGGATTGCAAAAACAAAATACGGTTTTGGCGGTGGGTAAGTCAATTCTTGATCGCTCTTCTAAAACCAATATTGGTGAGTTGATGTTGAAATATGGGGGCGGTGGGCATGAAAAAGCAGGTACTTGCCAAATTTCTAATGATAAAGCGGATGACGTATTAGATGAAATTATCAATAAAATCAATGAGGATGGATAATTTATTCAAAGGCAGATTATTATGTCGTATAGCGACTTTAAAAAACTTGATGAGGTTAAGCAAAAATTTGATATTTTAATAAGTTCAAGTGGTTCGTTATTCCAAAATGTTGATCAGGCAAAAGCAAGTGAACAGCTTGTCAGTATTTTGAGTGAAAATGTCTCGCTTGCATTAAACATTAATACAGAAAAAGCACGTTCTGAAATGATTATTGCTCCTGTTTTAATTGAAGTCAGGAAACGGCTTGAACGAAAAATTAGCTTATTCTCTGGCTTAGAATTTAATGTTGATGAAAAGCTCGGTTTAACTGGTTACTGTGATTTCATTTTGAGCAAATCGCCAGATCAGGTGTTTATTGAATTTCCAGTCGTCTGTGTCGTTGAAGCAAAAAATGAAAATATCAAGTCTGGTTATGCCCAATGTATGGCAGAAATGATAGCGGCACATAAGTATAATGAGAAAAAGTCTTATGCTGGATTGATATTAGGTGTCGTTACGACTGGAAGTAATTGGAAGTTTTTAAAGCTTGAGCAGGATATCATTTACATTGATTATGAGGAATATTTAATCAGCCAAATTGATAAGATTTTAGGAATATTTGTTTCAGTTCTCAATTCAATTTCAGAAAAAACTTAATGGAGAAAAAATATGCGAATATTGACGATATTATTCATTTTGTTGCTGAGTTCGTCTAGTTATGCGGGGCAGACTTTAGTTCTCATTCATGGTTATTTAAGTGATGGGAGTGCTTGGCGCCCTACAGGGATTGTTCGTGCTTTACAAAATACGGGTTGGCAGGATGCGGGACATTTGTTTCCTAATGCGCGGCCAGGTGTGGTAGTACGCACTCCTCTGGAACGCTACGTTTATACAGTGACATTACCTTCAGAAGCACCGTTAGCAGTGCAGGCACAATGGCTAGATTTTTATTTGCGGAAGTTACAGGTTAAACATCCAAATAATTCTTTGATTTTAGTTGGACATTCGGCAGGAGGACTTGTGGCGCGTCTCGTTATGGTTGTTAGCGACATTGCGCGAATACAGGGTTTATTGACAATTGCCACGCCTCATTTAGGTACAGATAAAGCGGAATTGGGAGCAGGGCTGGGTAATAGTCCTTTGGGTTTGGTTGCACCCTTTTTTGGGTTAGATACGATTAATCGTAGTCAAGGGCTTTATCATGATTTGGTTAGAGAATATCCGACGAGTCTCTTGTTTTGGCTTAATCGCCTGCCCCATCCGAGTGCTTTTTATGTTTCTGTTGTTAGGGCAGCTGGTGATGAATGGGTGCCAGCTTATAGTCAGGATATGAATGATGTGCCAGCCTTGCGTGGCAAGGCTATGACAGTGACTAGCCCAGGAAGACACCGTTTGCAGCCCGCAGATGGTCCTTTACTCGCATCATTACTTGCAAGATTTTTGAAGTAAAACCATTTTTTTTTAAGGTTTTTATCTGTACAGTAAAATATGTAACTTATTGATTTTGCACTAAACTTTAGTACAACGGATTTTAGAAATAAACGGATTTTTTCTTGTATTGGAATTTGATATGATAACTCTATTCGTGTGCGCGTATTGAACTTTAGAAATGAATCCGTTTTTTTCTAAAATCCGTTGTACTAAAGTTTTTTTTGAGAAACCAAGTTTCTGCTAGAAACTTGGTTTTTTTTTCGATCTGAGAAATCCGATTTTTTTTCAAAAATCGGATTTCTGAAACTTCGTAAACCCGCTTAAAATTATGAATGCAAATAAAACGCTTCTCATCAAAGAAATTGTTAAAATTATTCTCAAATATTCCAACCCAGAAAGAATATATTTATATGGTTCGATGGCAAATGGTGAAGCCAATCTGACGAGCGATATTGATATCGCTTATGAAGATAAAGATTTTAAAGACGATTACCTCATAAAAGAAGAAGTTGATCATCTAAAAACGCTGTTGAAAATAGATATAAAAAATATCGCTTTTACTCAAGATAGGTTTAAAAACCGAGTCAAATCAACTGGAAAAGTGTTATACAGTGCTACTAATAGGTTAAGGGCTGAAGATGGACTTTATAATTTGACTAAAGCCCTGGATAAATTTGTCAATATTGTAGAGAGAAAGGCAGAATTTGAAGAAGAAGGATTTGCTGATGTTTATTTAGATATTGTCGTTAAGCGGTTTGAGTTTACCTACGAAATGGCTTGGAAAGCCTTAAAAAGGAATTTAAGTTTTTTAGGTGTTGAGGCGAAAAGCCCAAGAATGGTTTTTAAAGAGGCTTTTCTTCAAAATCTGATTGAGGATGAAGAAGTTTGGTTAAGTATGATTGAGCAAAGAAATCTTAGTTCGCATATTTATGATGAATTTGAGATCAGAGATATTTTGGACAAAACTGAAAGTTATAAACAAGCATTTCTCAAATTGAAAGAAAGTTTAGTAAAATCAATAGGATAATAGTAAATAATAACCGCTCAATACGAGGTGATCTATGTTAAATAACATTAATACACTCAACTGTGACGAGGGCATTGATCCCTCTAATCAGGAATTTCTTCAGAATTTACTCAGTCTTCCCAACGCAAACTCTGAAATAACGGAATTAAGAAAAATATATCAGGAAAAAATTCTAAAAAGACAGCAACGGAAAAAAGCGTTTCATCATTTTGTTAAAAGCAGAAAAATAGAAACCACTTCTGTGTTGTCTGCTACTGAAATAATACGAAAATCTCGTGATAGTGGTTATGAAGATGTACTTTGATTATTTATGATATCGTTATGAAAAAATATGTTGTTGATACCTGCGTTGCTGCAAAAATATTTATTAATACTGAAAAATATGTCGATAAAGCAGTAGCTCTCTATGATTTAGCGTATGATGAAAAAGCGGAACTAATGGCACCTTCACTCATCTGGTATGAACTTGGAAGTGTCTTTTCAAAGATGCAAATGCCGAGAGAAAAGTCAGAAGAAAATTTTGCTGAGTTTCAAGAACAAATACGAATGGGGATTATAAAAATAATTGATCCTTCTTTAGAACTCATTAATAAGGCTGATGAAATTGCGAATATGGACACACAAGGGCAGGGATACATTTCTTCTTTTGATGCCACTTTTCATGCTCTTGCACTTTTGAAAGAAGCAATATTCATTACTGCTGATGAAAAACATATTAGAAAAGTAGAAAAAATCAAAGAATTATCAGATTCAATACAGTTTTTAGGTGGTTTTCCTAGTAAATAACCATGAGTAAAGAAAAATAGCTGGCGCGTGGAGAGCGTTTTTTCTCTCGTTCCCTTCGAGGCTAACGTTTTTTTCTTTAAAAAAACGTTAGCCTCGAACTCTGTTTGGGAATGCCTTCAATGACGCTCCGCGTCCTATTCGCGATAAACCAAATATGATGACCAGTGAAAAACTAAAATACAACGCGGAGCGTTGTGTTCGAGGTTTGAGTTTTTTGAAAAAAAACTCAAACCTCGAAGGCATTCCCAAACAGAGTTTGGGAACGAGAGACGAGAGAAATCAATTCCACCATGTTGAATCAGACCTGACAGGTTTCCAAAACCTGTCAGGTCTCGTTGTCGATATGATTTCATGCACGTTCCTTAGCTGGCTTTAGCCTGCTTTAGCTCTTAGCCTTGAAATTTATTTCAAGGCTGAGTTACGTTTCTTCTTCAAATACACCAACAATAACGAAATCGCCGCTGGCGTTATTCCTGGTATTCGGGAAGCTTGCCCGATGGTGATTGGACGATGTTCTATTAATTTTTGACGAACTTCAGTGGAAAGTCCATTGACTTGCGTATAATCCATATTCGCAGGTAATACCGTTTCTTCATAACGGCGCAATCGCGCTATCTCTGCCTGTTGGCGTTCAATATAGCCGCTATATTTCTGATCTATTTCTACCTGTTGCTGAACGTTGAGGGGGACAACTATGGCAGCGACTGGGGATAAACGTTGTAAATGGGCATAAGTCACTTCTGGGCGGCGTAATAATTCTAAACAGGTGATTTCACGGCGTATTGTGATATCAAGTGCTGCCGTTTCCTTATCATTGGGTTTGATCCATAATTGACTTAGGCGTTGTTTTTCCGCAATGATCGCCGTTCTTTTCAGATCAAAGGCTCGCCATTCTGTCTCATCCACTAATCCTAATTCCCGCCCTTTTTCTGTTAAGCGTAAATCAGCATTATCTTCGCGCAGTAGTAAACGATATTCAGCGCGACTGGTGAACATACGATAGGGTTCTTTTGTGCCCTGCGTGATCAAGTCGTCAATGAGTACACCAATATAGGCTTCATCGCGGCGTGGTGTCCAAGGTGGTTCGCCTTGTACTTGTCGAGCGGCATTTAAACCAGCAATTAACCCTTGAGCAGCGGCTTCTTCATAGCCCGTTGTGCCATTGATTTGTCCCGCAAAAAATAACCCTTTAATATATCGCGTTTCTAAACTGGGCAGCAAATCGCGGGGATCAAAAAAATCATATTCAATCGCATAGCCAGGGCGCGTGATATGGGCATTCTCAAAGCCTTTGATAGAACGCACCAATGCTAATTGAATATCAAAGGGTAAGCTCGTTGAAATGCCATTCGGATAAACTTCAAAAGTCTCTAAACCTTCCGGCTCAACAAAGATTTGATGTGAGGTTTTATCGGCGAATCGGACGATTTTATCTTCAATAGAAGGACAATAACGGGGACCAATACTGTCAATCACGCCCGTGTACATTGGAGAGCGATCTAATCCGGCGTGTATGATTTCATGGGTACGCGCATTGGTGTGCGTGATATGACAAACGACTTGGCGCGGATGGGCAATGTCTTGATAGGAGAATATAGGTACTGGCTCATCTCCTGGTTGCGCTTTCATCACAGAATAATCTAGGCTCCGACTGTCTAAACGGGGCGGCGTTCCTGTTTTAAGGCGGCTTACACGAAAGGGTAATTCACGTAAACGCTGCGCTAACGCATTCGCTGGTGGATCACCTGCCCTTCCCCCCTGATAGTGATTTAAACCAATATGAATTAGCCCGCCTAAAAAAGTCCCCGTCGTCAATACCACTGTTGGCGCGAAAAAGCGAATACCAGATTGCGTGACAACGCCAATAATGCTTTCATCTTCAATGATTAAATCATCAACAGCTTGTTGAAAGAGTTTTAAATGTTCTTCTGTTTCAATGGCTTTTCGTACCACTGCCTTATATAGAACCCGATCCATTTGAGCGCGAGTGGCGCGAACCGCGGGACCTTTTCTGACATTGAGAATACGGAATTGAATGCCAGCGTGATCAGCAGCGCGTGCCATTAAACCGCCTAAAGCGTCTATTTCTTTGACTAAATGCCCTTTACCAATTCCCCCAATAGCAGGATTACAAGACATTTGTCCTAACGTTTCAATATTATGTGTCAATAAAAGGGTACGCATTCCCATGCGAGCGGCAGCGAGAGCGGCTTCAGTACCCGCATGTCCACCGCCGATGATAATAACCTCAAAATTTTCAGGGTAATTCTGTTCAAATTCTACTTTTTTTGTTGACATTTTTAATTTGATATAATCATTGTAATTTCTGTGAGTATCTGAGTGAGCATATGAGTACAACGGATTTTAGAATCAAACGGATTAAAATGATGCGGATAAAGTTTTTAAAAACTTTAGTCTCATCATCAATTCATTGTGTTAACGTTATACACGTTTTTTAAAATCCGTTTGATTCTAAAATCCGTTGTACTCATTTATTCTAAAATCCGTTGTACTCAGTAAATAAAGATAAGGAATGTGCATAAAATAAAATCGTTTCGAGGTTTCCGTTTTTTGAAGCGGAAACCTCGAAAACTAAACCAGACCTGGCAGGTTCAAAAGAAAACCTGCCAGGTCAAAGTCAAGTTGGGTCGCTGCCTTGACCTGCCAGGTTTTGTTTTAACCTGGCAGGTCTGGTTTTAAAGTTGATTAAATTATTTTATGCACGTTCCTAAGCCAATAAAATCCGTTTATTCCGCAAATCCGTTGTACTCATCTATGAATTTAACAAATTACACCATAACTGAAACCATTTACGAAGGTTTTCACAGTATCGTCTATCGGGGATATCGCAACGATGATAACTGCCCTGTTATTATCAAAACGCTAGAAAGCCAATACCCCAATCCTAAACAAATCGCACGATTTCATCATGAATATGAAATCAGCAAAGATTTGAATTTAGATGGCATTATTAAAACTTATGGGCTAGAAAAATCTCAAAACCATTGGTTATTAATTTTTGAGGATATCCAGGGAGATTCGCTAAAAAATGTTTTGGCAACAAATTCCCTTGATTTAACCTCTTTTTTAAAGATTGCCATTTCACTGACAGAGGGATTAGGTGAATTACACGCCCATAATATCATTCACAAAGATATAAAACCCGCTAATATCATTGTGAATCTGGAAACGGGGATAGTCAAAATCACCGATTTTAGTATTTCAGCGTCATTAGAAAATCAAACTGTTGCACATAATTTGTTGGAAGGCACATTCCTTTATATTTCCCCTGAGCAAACTGGGCGTATGAATCGTGCTGTCGATTATCGCACTGATTTTTATTCATTGGGTATCGTGTTTTATGAAATGTTAGCTGGGCATCCTCCGTTTGAAAGCATTGATGCGATGGAATTAGTGCATTGCCATATTGCTAAAACCCCTATTCCTCCTAATCAAATTAATCCAGCGATTCCTGAAATGATTTCATTTCTCATTATGAAATTATTGGAAAAAACGGCTGATGCACGTTATCAAAGTGCTTATGGTTTAAAAGTGGATTTGCAAACCTGTTTGCAAGGTTTAGAAAATACAGGCGAAATTGAAAGATTTGCTCTCGCCTGTCAAGATTTCTCTGAAAAATTTCAAATCCCACAAAAATTGTATGGTCGTTATGCCGAGTTAGCGCATTATCAAAGCCTTTTTGAAAAAGTGAGCGAAGGCTCAACAGAAATAATGCTTGTGACAGGTTATTCAGGGATTGGTAAATCAGCTTTGGTGCAAGAAATTTATAAACCCATTACTCAAAAGCGGGGCTATTTTATTTCTGGAAAATTTGATCAATTGCAACGTAATATTCCTTATAGTGCAATTGTTGATGCTTTTGCTGATTTAATGCGGCAATTATTGACTGAAACTGAAATCAGATTGCAGCAATGGCGCGAAAAACTGTTAGCGGTTTTGGAAGGCAATGGGCAAGTTATCATTGATGTAATTCCAGAAGTGGAATTGATTATTGGAAAACAGCCTGCGGTGCAAATTTTAGAGGCACAAGAAACGCAAAATCGTTTTCATTTCGTGTTTCAAAATTTTCTCCGTGTATTTTGTCAAGCAAAACATCCACTTGTTCTTTTTTTGGATGATTTGCAATGGGTGGATTCTGCCAGTTTAAAATTAGTGGAAACGATTATTGCTGGGAGAGAAATACCCTATTTATTTTTCATTGGTGCCTATCGAAATGTCAACGCCACTCATCCTTTGATGATGAGCCTTGATAGTTTACAGAAACAAGACATCGTTTTAAATCAAGTCAATCTCAAACCCTTGAGTTTTGAATCTGTCGCAGAATTGATTACTGATACGCTTCATTATGAAAGGATAAACAAAGTTTTTAATAATAACTTGGCTGCTTTGATTGATTTGGTTTTGCAGAAAACACAGGGCAATCCTTTTTTTATTAACCAATTTTTGAAAACGCTGTCTGAAGAAAATTTGCTCCGTTTTGAAATGAAAAGCCGCCGTTGGCAGTGGGATATGGCACAGATTGAAAAACGGGATATAACAGATAATGTGATTGATTTTATGATTCGCAAATTAAAGAAACTGCCTGTTGTCACTCAAGAAGCATTACGTCTTGCTGCTTGCATAGGTAATCAATTTGATTTACTTATGTTGTCTATTATCTCTGAGAAATCGCGGGCAGAAATTTATCAAGATTTGCTCTCAGCAGTTGTCGATGGTTTGATTTTACCCACTTCTGAGTTAGAAGCGAATGAATCAGGGCAATTTATAGTATTTAGCTATAAGTTCTTGCATGATCGCGTACAACAATCCGCTTATGCTTTAATTGATGATGATCAGAAAAAAGCGGTGCATTTGAAAATAGGGCAATTGTTATTGGCGAATACGCCTTCTGAGAAACAGTCTGAAAAAATATTTGAACTGGTTAATCATCTAAATCAAGGGCAAACTTTAATTGCCCCTTCTGAGAAATTGAAATTGGCGGAATTGAATGTCAAGGCGGGAGAAAACGCTTTACTTTCGAGTGCTTTTGAAGTGGCTTATGGCTATTTTAGTCAAGGCATCGCACTTTTGCCCTCAAATCATTGGCAAAATCATTATTCGCTCGCTTTGGATTTATATCAAGGCGCGGCTGAAGCAGCCTGTTTGAATACCGATTTTGATCGGATGAAAATGATTTTGGATGTGGCGTTGTCTGAAGTCAGCGACATCATGGATAAAATCAAATTTTATCAACTTTTAATTCTTTATTATCACACAGATTCTCAATTCCGTAATGCTGTCGAAACGGCAGTGTATATCTTGGCGCAATTGGGCGAAAAGTTTCCCGCAAAGCCTGATTCCGAAGATTTTATAGCCGCTTTAACTGAAACGCATCAACAGATTGAAAAAATCGATTTTGAAAACCTGCCCAAATTACAAAATCCTCAGAAATTGGCGGCTTTAACCCTTTTACGTCAGGCACTTTATCCCGCTTATTTTGCTGTGCCTGAAATGCTTGGCTTGTTGATTTGCCGAATGGTGAAAATAACCCTTAAATATGGTGAATCGCCATTGACTCCGATTGCGTTTTCAGCTTTTAGTGTCTTATTAAACGGTGGCATGAGTGATATTCCAAATGGTGCCAAGTTTGGAGAGCTCGCTATTCAATATTATCGACGTGATAATGATCCTTATTATCGGGCAGCTGTTTTTAATTTTTATTTTGGGTTATCACGACATTTTTATAAACCCATTAAGGAAAGCATCGCGCCACTTCTTGAAGGATATCAGAGCTTTACAGAAAATGGTGATGCAGAAAGCAGTGCTTATTGTCTTATTAACAGTTATGTTTGCTCTGTGCTTGCAGGGCAAAATCTTAATGACATCACTAAAGAATTTGAGCCACATATTCAATACGCACCTAAGTTAAAACAGGCGCAGGTGATTCATCAACTCTATATTTGGAGACAGGCGATTGATAATCTCACTGGCGAGTCGGCTTATAGCGCGGAATTGAAAGGTAAATGGTTTGATGCCGAAAAAATGTTGCCTTTACTCTATGAAGGTAACAATTTGAATACTTTTAATTATGGCAATGTGGCTCAATTGTTACTTTATTACACTTTTGATGAGTATGAAAAGGCTTATCTTCACGCGCATAAAACAGAGCCTCATTTGGCTGCCAGCACAGGTAAGGTTTTCATACCCTCCCATAATTTTTATTATTCGCTCACCCTAGCCGCACTTTATCCAACAGCCCAGAAAAAGCAACGGGAATATCTGGAAAAAATTGAGGCGAATCAAAAACAGATGAAAATCTGGGCTGATCATTGCCCTGAAAACTTTTTACATAAATATCTTTTGGTGGAAGCGGAAATCGCACGCCTTTCTGGTAAGGCATTAGAGGCGATGGATTTGTACGATCAAGCTATCGCTTCTGCGAGAGAAAATGAATTTATTCAAAATGAAGCACTCGCCAATGAACTCGCCGCTCAGTTTTGGTTGAGTAGAGGTAAAGAGGAATTCGCCAGGCTCTACATGACAAAGGCTTATTATGGCTATCAACAATGGGGTGCAAAACGCAAATTTGAGGATTTGCAAGAAAAATATCCCGACTTAATTACTACCCCACAGAAGTTCACTTCTAATACAACAACTACAACAACGCATTTTGATCTGATTAGCAGTCAAACGTCAGTAACGAGTTTAATGCCTGAAAACACCTTAGATTTATCGACTATGATGAAAGCATCACAAGCCATTTCTAGTGAAATTGTGCGTGAGCAATTGATTAAGAAGTTTATGCGCATTGTCATGGAAAATGTGGGGGCAGAAAAAGGTTGGCTCATTTTGAAAGAGACTGGGGAAAATCAAGCGTATTTTCTGAAGGCGTATGCCACTGTGACAGAAGTGCAGATATTAGATTCAGTGCCTTTGGAGTTAGAGGTTGAGGAAAACGCTTTTCCATTTTCAAAGGCGATTATTGCTTATACAATAAGAATGAAACAGATTTTGGTTTTAAATGATGCCACTCATAGCGAATTGTTTGCTCATGATTCCACTATTTTGCAGCAGCAATCAAAATCAGTGCTTTGTTTTCCAATTCTCTATACAAATCAAATAGTTGGCTTATTTTATTTTGAAAATAATCTAACAAAAGGCGCGTTTACCTCAGATCGTTTAGCCGTTTTAAAAATGCTCTCGACGCAAATTGCGATTTCGCTAGAAAATGCACAGACAATGGCGACATTAGATGCAAAAGTCGTTGAAAGAACTTGCCAATTAAATACTAAGGTAGAAGAGTTAATTTGCACACGCAATCATTTGGTGCAAAGTGAAAAAATGGCTTCGCTAGGGCGGCTAGTGGCTGGATTTGCTCATGAACTGAATACGCCCATTGGAGTCGCAGTCGGTGCCGCTTCAATGTTGCAAGAGAATGCTAACGCAATTGCTCACTTGCTGGAGCAAGAAGAAGTCGAAGAAGAGGATTTAATCTCGATATTAGAAACCATTGATGAAGCCGCTAACCTCACGCTTTCCAATTTAAGACGAGCAGCGGGTTTAGTCAGTAGTTTTAAACGCACCGCGGTTGATCAAACTTCAGAAGAAGTGAGGCGTTTTCTCGTTAAATCAACACTTTCAGATGTGGTTAATACCCTGAACAGTAAATTTAAACGAACGACTATTGAGATTCAAATAGACTGTACAGACGATTTGGCTATTCACTCTGTGCCTGGCGCATTGGAACAGATTTTGACTAATTTAATGATGAATAGCTTAATACATGGCTTTGAAGAGGGTAAAAAATCTGGCGGTATTAAGATAGCCATTCGTTTGGAGGGAGGAATTTTACATTTTGACTATTCTGACACGGGAAAAGGCATTGCGCCTGAAACGGTTAAAAAAATATTTGAACCCTTTTTTACCACGCACCGCGCTCATGGCGGAAGTGGATTGGGATTGTATATCTGTTACAACATCATAACTACCCAGTTAAATGGTACGATTAGCTGTGAAAGTGCGCTTGGTAAAGGGGTTATTTTTAGAATTGCGTTTCCAGTGTGACTTTTGTTCGGTTTCAAGCGATTTTTGAAAAAAAATCGGATTTCCCATTTTCCCAATTCGTTTATTTCGTAAATTCGTTGTACTCAGTTAGCGTTTTTAAAAATGGATAAAATTGATAAACATAATAAAATCAATGATTTAGCTTTCGCTGATGTAGAACAACTCAAAAGGAAATACTAAGGAGTACAGCGAATTGACGAAATAAACGAATTGACGAAATATCAATTTTTGAAGACGAGTTCTGTTCGGTTTCAAGCGATTTTTTGAAAAAATCGGATTTCTAATTTCCCCAATTCGTTTATTTCGCAAATTCGTTGTACTCATCTGCACTTACTTAGAAAAAGATTTCCACAAGCCATGCGTACTAAAACAACTCCATCCCCAACGTAACCAGCGCAGCAGCGCAAATGATATCCATAACGCCCAGAGCAACATCGCTATACGATATACCCACATTGAGAGGGAAAATACCCAAACCTGTGGTAGCAAGCCACCAGTGCGATCTTCGTACCACCGCAAATAGTAGGCACTGGAGCCATTGCCTGCAATGTGCATATTGGGATGCCCTAACAAGCCTTTTTGAATCGCCAATAACAAAGTGCTTAAAGCGACGATTGTGAGAAGAATTATCCCGATTTGTATTGCGTTAAATTTGAGAGCCGTTTTATCGTCAGGGGACATCTGCGCCCGCCATCCTAATATCATAAGCCAACTCACAACACATAACATTAATGGAACAGTTACTTGGCTGAGTACCACGCCTAATAGTAGCCAGTGAAATGTATTAAGCGGCGTGAGTGAAACTTGCCCCAGCCCGATTGAGAGTAGAATGATGACAATTAAAATGCCCCAAATCATCACAGCGGGACCAATCGGCTTGCCGCCAACAAAGAGTATCCAGCGATCTTTCGGCATATTGATTTCAATATGCGTATTAACGCTGTCTATGCCTAACTCAACAATGGGCGTTTTAAAATGTCTGTGATAACCAATAGGCAGTTGAAACTGTAACTCAACCTGCTGTGAACCAGGCATAATAGGCAAAGTGACAAAACGGCCCTCTTGACGTATCGGTTGGGATTTGCCATTAATTTTCACCGATTGCAACTCTGCCTTTTCGGGCAACGTGATTTTATGCTGCATTCCACGACTACTGCGAAGGCTTAATGACAGCTTATTATCAGTCGTGCGTTGTCCAGGTGTCACGATTAATTGGCTACGATCTATCGTCAACACTTGCCCCCTTACACCCATTGGATGGCGAAGCTGTAAAGTAACTTTTTCGCCTGGCCAAGGTCGCCATTCGGGAAGCCATCGCCCTTCCGCCTGATGATGTACAACAGGAATGCCCTCAATGTCAACATGCCACATTGCGCTGGCATCTAAACGCCAGGTTTCACTGCTAAAACTGTTATCGGGCGCAATCAATGTGATCGTTTCTTGTTTCTCCAGCACTGATGTCCAAGTGATTTCTGACTGATTGGATGCAATGTTAATCAAAGCGTTACCCTTTTCAACGCGAATATCTTCACTGGTGACAGATTCTCCCTTGAGCAAGGGTATTTCTAAAAATATCGCCGTGCCTAATGCCGTTTTGCGTACAACGCGCGTGATCACCTGCCAGCTTAAACCTAATAATAAGGTGCGTTCAATTTGAACAAAGGGCGGCAAATTACCCGTTTCTAGTTCCGCAAGTAAATGTGTATCGTCTGTTTGCTCGCGGGTAAATTGTAATTGATCCTCCGCGATCCCATTTTCATGGACTCCTTCGACACGCCATCCTGTTGCTTTGACTTCAACAAAATGGGATTTTAGGGGTAAAGGCAATTGCACCGTATGGCGATTTGGCAAATGCCCTGCCATTTGCACTTGATGAATCCCTTTTTTCACGTTAAGCCATAATTGCCCATTTTTATCACGCCATAAACTTTGTGCAGATTCGCCATTGAGTAACACTTCTTGTGGAAACCATTGAATACCAGGTAATGGTACAACAACGTCTGCATGGCTATGGATTTCCATACGAGCAGTTAATTGTTTTTTCCCTATTTCCAAAAAGAGACGCGGGCTGTTAGCACAATAGGGCAAACAGTTAGGCATTGTGTTGATAAAATGTTCTCTTAATAAACGATTTTGCAATTCATTTAATAATGATTGCGGTGGAAAGCTCAGTTTTTTTAATGTGACATCAAATTGCGGTGCCTGATCAACTTGAGGAACATCTACTTTTTTAGACGCTTCATTAGCATAGCTAGGGAAAGTGATAAATAGAACAAGCAATAGCAATGCGACGTTACCAATTGATTTTTCAGGACATTTTTCTGTAAATCCTGATTTTGTGACAGGCTTTGATCCAGTACGATGTCCCCAAGATACCCATAGAAAAAATGTGGCTAAAAAGGCCAGCAGTAACACACGCAAAATGCTTAATTGAGAGTTCATCGTAGGTGAGAGCAACCATAACTGAACAGACTGCTTTTGTTGAACAGGGCCACTCCAACGCATCGTTATACTATGCCAATCCCATTGTGGCAAACCTGGTCCCGTTTGAACTTGGGCATCGGGGTCAATTTGCACCAGTTTAGAATGGACTTTACCCGTCGATGACAATTTTCCCGTTTGATAACGAGGCTCGTACTGTTTTTTTGATTTGTAAATGGCTCGTGGCGCAGAAGGATAGACATCCGCTTGCTGTACCTGATCAGCCAGTTCTTCATCAATGTCCCATTTCCCTTCCCGCCGCATTTCTGAGGAGACACCTGTTTGAAGGCGATTATCCTTCATTAAATGAGGACTCGTTCCAAGTGTTGCCCTGGGACGTTCCAATTGTGGATAAATGCTTTGTCGCACTTGCTGCATCATAAATGGTAACGCGATAACCAATAAGGCAATTAAACTCAAATTGCGATAAAAAAGCACAGAACGCCTAAACCAACCTTGTATGGGTAATACCCGTAATAAGGCTAAAGACGCAATAATATTTAACCACACAAAATGCGGTGCTTTTGTTTCATGGTAAATTAATACCATTGTTATAAGAGTGAATACGCCCCAGCCCCAATGCCATAATTTACCAACAGCCACTGCCATAATAAGGACAATGAACAATTCCAGCAATGATGACCATTTTTTGAGCCAAGTGCCAGGGATATAATCTACGCCTGTGGCATGAAATAAACGCCATCCTGGCGGTAAATGCAATGTCGCTTGTACATTGTCAAAATCATGCGCCCAGCTAACAGCAGGTAATTCAGACAACGCATTTTCTAAACGACTATCTGCGATTAAATCAATTTGTCCGCGTCGAACTTCTACGCCGGTATTGCCCTCCTCTTTTAAGCGCGTGATAAATTGATCTTGGTTATTAACGGCAACGCGCCCTAATACGGTCGGCTCTGCCATTTCTAAACGCCAACCCCGCGTCATCGTACCACCAATGTGATCCTGTATCGTATAACCTTTACCATCAAAATCTAACCAAAAATGCCGATCTAGCCTTAATCGATCTGGCACTGGATCAGGATCGCCCCGACGTTTTTCCACTATTTTCAAAACATCCCCTGTCTGCATTTGATAAGCAGGAAATTTTCGCCACTGGATAGGCAGAGCAGTTTGTTGAGGATCAATTGCCGCTACGCCGCGAATTTCCACTAAACGCAATTCGTTACGCGCCTCAAATACCCACATTTCTTTATCAACCCATTGCCCCTCAGACGCGATCAACTCTAATTGATTCACGACACCCACTTGGCGCGTCTGTAAAGTTAAAGTCCATGAACCAGGGCGCACCTGTAAACGCAAACGACCATCAGCTTCTAAGCGAGCGGGTAAAGGACTTTTAAAAGACATCGCTTGATGCTTGTTCAACAAAACAGGTCCAAGCAAAACTTCGCGATGACGACCAGCGACATCTAATTCAATGCGCGTAGTGACTTGCAAAGGGTTATCATCAATAATATGACGATAAACACGCATATCCAAGCGGTTCTCCACCGCCTTTTCAGACTGGCTATTCATACCACGTTGACGTAACCACAAACGCCCCTGACTATCAAAACGTGGAGTCGTTACAGGCTTATCATTAATGTTTAAAGCAATAAGCCCAGTATTAATAGGGATTTTAAGAAATTCAGGGCGATGTGAAAAATGAAATTGCCCACGTATTGTCAACTCACCTTTGGGCGCAAATACACTTGGCACCCCACCACGATCAGCAACAATAGCAGCAGCGTCGTTCACCCGAACCTGTTGAGGCCAATGTTTAGCATTACCAGGCAGAGCCAACCAACCAGCATCATAGACTTGCCATTTCTGGATAAAATCAGCCTGCGTCGCCTTGACATTGACTGTTAAAACTGTTGGCCAATGACAAATTCCCTTGACTCCATCGTTAAAAACGGTACTGCCTTTTTGAACAAGAGATGCAATTGATGGGGAAGATTGGTTATAATTAAGAGGACAGGTATATCCTTGGGCATCATGTAAAACCCAATTGACCCAAGGTTGTAAAGGAACTGGTATATCTTGGGGTTGTAATTTGTCTGCCCATAAGGATAGACTGATAAGAGATAATAAAAGAGCATAAAATACTGATTTTATTATGTTTTTATGAAAAAATCGGTTATTTTTTATCATATTCCAGACTGAAATGTTATACAAAGCTAAAACGTTGTACTCCAATTTGGGCGTTTTTGGAGTCCAAACCTTTAGATTTGGGCGTTTTTGGAGTCCAAACCTTTAGATTTGGGCGTTTTTGGAGTTCAACGCTTCAGCTTTGAAGGAAGATAAGCAAAACTTATACTCGATCATCAAGTTTTTTGTCTAACAACAGTAACTACAAGGATTGTATATAAAATTCGAGGTTCAAGTTTTTCTTCAAAAAACTTGAACCTCGAATGGATTAAAAACAAGCCGACGATCCAATCCATTCGAGGCTAAAGTTTTTCTTCAAAAAACTTTAGCCTCGAATCTTATATACAATCCTTGTAGTTATTGTTTGGTTTCGAGGTTTTTGTTTTTCTTCAAAAAACAAAATTCGAGGTTCAAGTTTTTTTCAGTAAAAAAAACTTGAACCTCGAATCGAAAACGAGAAAACTTGATCATCAATTTATAGTATAATTTTTCCAGTAAATAATTCAATACTCAATAACTGAACAACTGAAAACGAACAAAAAATGTCTCGAAAACAAATCAATCTATCTGTGATTGAGGATAAGCCATCAAGAATACCAGAAGATGTTGAACGCATAGGTCAAGATGCCTTGCAAATTTTTTGGCAAACTTCGCACAACATTGCAGAAAAAGAAATAGAAGCCGCTAAAAAACACTATCAACTACATGAAACAGAAATCAAACAGCAGCGTAAGGTTGCTTTAGACAAAGCGGAACAAGCCAGTAAAAATCTGGCGGCGGCCAATGCGATTATTGAGACGCTAACCAGAGAAAATAAATCATTACAAGTTGACATCAATAACAAAAATGATGAATTAAAAATTGTGGTTTCTCAAAACACCGTTTGTGAAGAGACGATTGCTGAACACGAACACGAAATCAAGCGTTTGACTGAGGAAGTTGGACGTAGTCATGAAAGTGCTGATAACTTGAAAAAGCGTTTGTATGAAGTTAATCGACGTTTTGAACAGGAAACGATTGCCCTGAAAGAGTCCCGTGAAGAAGCGACGGTTAATTTACGCATTCGCGAGCGGGTCGATAAAGATCTCAAAGTGGCGATCAGGGAATCAAAAGAGGTTTGGGAACTGCTAAAAACAGAGCAAAGGCGGACTGCTGTTGCTGAAACTTTAGTTCAAGAAAAACTGGATGTCATTAGAAATTTAGAAGCCAGTATCAAACTTTTAAAACAAGAAAAGTATGAGATCAAAGAAAGTTTTGAAGGCGAAGTCAAGATTCGCATTGAAATGGAAAAGAGAGTCGTCGCAATAACAGCGCGTACAGATTCTTTGGAAGCCGGGCATAAGGAAACAATACTTAAACAGGACAAGGAATTAAAAGTCGCCAGAAGCGAAGTGACTGCCTTGAGAAACCGCATGATTAAAACGGAGGGTGCATTTGAACGTGAGAAAAAGGCACTTGAGCGTTTGGAAACCAAGTTAGTTGCCGCATCAAAGGCTTAAAAAATGCCGCAATTTGGCATGGCGTTCTTTTAAAGGTAATTCACCTAATTGTGCAACCGCTTGATAAAATGCCGGTAAATCCCTGCCGACTTGATCAAATAAAGCCCTAAAAGCAGGTACTAAATCTTGATAAGTCACAACAGATAATAATTTGGCATTATTCAAGTCCTTTGCAAACCAAGCATCATAACCGGTATATCCATTCCAGCGCGTTTTTAATTGCTGATATTGCGCCCGCAACTTATCAAAGGCGGCTATTTTAGCCGCCTGCATTTTTTTTCTGGGAATTTTTTGTTGATAAACCTGTTGTAAATGCTTGCGAGTTGATAAGACCAGTTCAATAAATTCGATTTGACGCTGCCGTGCTTGTTCATATTTTACCCTATCAATGCCCTTCCGCGCTAACCAACGTTCTATTCCAACATATTCTACTGTCATCGCAAAAGCTTCATTAAAAGCGGTATCATTTGGAATATATAACTTTTGATGCGCCAACTCATGGAAGATTAGCCCAGCAATTCGGTGTTGATACCATCCCAACATCGTGTTGAGTACTGGATCATTAAACCATCCTAAACTTGAATAAGCAGGTATCCCTGCAAGATAGACATCATAATCTTGTGCGCGTATTTTTTCCGCCAAGGTGGTCGCACCGGCTTCTGAAAAATAACCTCGGTAACTGACACAACCAACGATTAAAAAACACCATTTTTTAGGAGCGAAGGAAAAAGAGGGAGCGGCAAATACACTCCAAACGACAAAAGGGCGTTCTAAATCAGCATAATCGGTATAACTACGATTATCGGGGAGATGCAATGTTTCACTTGCAAAGGCCCGAATTTTTATAATCTCTGCCAGTTGTTGTTTTAATCGTCTTGGCGTATTGGAAGCGGCAAGCAGGTGATCAATGGATTGTGAGCGTTTAAAAATATCCCATTGTCCATTTATCGCTTGACTATAATAAGCGATGTTGCTACAAGCACTGAGAAAACTGAGTGATAAAATCAAAAGGCTGTGTTTTAACATTTTTTTAATTATTAAACCTGAGCATAATCGGGTATGCGGCGAATAAAAACTCTGAAAATTTCAGACCTGACAGGTTTCCAAAACCTGTCAGGTCTTTGTTCATCTGACAATTCCAGACTTTATTCAACGGTAACGGTTTGGAATGGGTATTTTATTTTTTGAGAGTTACCTTATTGCCACAAGGATGGAGAATAGGTTGCAAATCTGCTCCCACACCAATTATTGTCCCTTTCGCACAGGCCAAACCGCGTTTTTGAGACTTTTATGTTCATCGTACACGTTGCCGAGGCCGATGTTCGCATACCATGCAACGAACTGGTCTTCCATATTTGTGCTGGAAGACCAATATAAACCGGTTTCTGTTTCTACATTCGTAAACGCATCGCCTTTTGTCCAGTTATCGTTGCCCACCGCATTGGAAAGGGCAGGAAACATATAGGTTTTATCTATCATCGCTGTCCATTCGTCTCTTGTTGGTAAACGCCATTGATGCTTTATTGAGCCATCAGTGAGTTCACATTGTCCATTCGCTAATTGACCAGCGCTTTGCATAGCCGTTTCCCAATTTTGCTTCCCAAAACAGTTGGCATCTTTCAGCCATATTAACCCTGTCCAGTTATCAGTGACAGTACCATTGCCATTATCTGTGTAATGATCAGAGGTGGTTGGTAGTGGAGGGGCTTGAGGGGCTTGTAGAGATTGAGTGGGTATGGAGGTTTGAATAGGGGGTTGCGTGCCGTCTCCAGAAAATGTCCCAGTGATACCAAATATCGTGACTCCGCTTCTGATATTTTCCGGCACGAGATTAGGATCACCTTTTATGATGATGACTTGATCAGCAGTGTTCAGACGGAGAGTCATCTCGACGCTGTGATTGGGTTCTGTTTGTTGCGGAGATTTGGGAGATTTTCCGCTATCGGGTGTTTCAAGAGAACCAGCGAGTGCAACGGGGGGTAAAATGATTAAGAGTTTGAATATATTGGTGTTTTTTAATTTCATTTATTTAAATCCTTATGGATAATGGTGAATAATTTTTGATATAAATATCAACTACTTACTTTATTTTAAGCGTTATCTATTCAATCGGAAAACGCTATAGTAGGGAAAAATGGCCATTTAGAAACCAAATTGAAGTTTAAGAAATCAGATTTTTTCAAAAAATCTGATTTCTAAAAAAAAATCCGTTTATTCCGTTAATCCGTTGTACTTATTAAGGAATGTGACGCAAGGTGCTTCCAAGTTCCACCGATTTCATCGGTGGCTATTCACATT
>JAOZSV010000219.1 GCA_029939505.1 Thiotrichaceae bacterium
TTCGAGGTTTGAGTTTTTTTGAAAAAAAAACTCAAACCTCGAATGGACTCCTATTCCAAATCTAAAAGGTTTGGACTCCTTTTCCAAATCTAAAGGATTCGAGGTTTGAGTTTTTTTGAAAAAAAAACTCAAACCTCGAATGGACTCCTATTGTACAACGCTTCAGCTTTGAACATTTTTTGGAATCCAAAAAATAACCTTAAATTTATAACTATTTGATTTTTAAATAGTTTATGAAAACTAATTCGCATGAATGTCCAATTTCCATGATTAAATTCTCTTCACAGCAAGTTCAAAAATTAGATGAACCAGAATTATCTTATATACCATTAAAATACACTTTAATGGGCTCTTTTTTATTTCTCATTATTCCGATACTGATTGCCCTGTCAGTATTTGATTATCTCAATGCGAAAAGTGATTTGGAACAGGCGCATAAGATGTTGCAACAGCAAACGGAAAATAATGTCATCAATGCCATTAAATTGGTTAACGCGGGATATAACGTACTGGAAAAATTTCTTGATGATGAGATGAAAAAGGCATTTGCGGCTTTTATTGCCGCTTATCATTTAACAGGTAGAGAACCTTCAAAAATGAATCTTTCTAAACTTAAAGAACAATTGGGGGGTAAAATGGATTTGTATGTGATTAATACCGAGGGCATTGTTGAATATACCACTTATACTAAAGATTTGGGGTTTGATTTCAAACAATGGCCTGATACTTTTTCAGTTTTGATGAAAAGTCGCGAAAAAAATGAGTTTGCTAAAGGGGGATTTGCAACAGAAGCGCGTACTGGTATTGTCAAAAAATTTGCTTATATGCCCACACCTGATAAGAAATATATGCTGGAATTAAGTCTCATCTCCGATGAGTTTGCCGAATTAACGGGGGATTTAGATATTGAAAAAATTACGACTCGCCTTAAAACGCTTAATCCTGCTTTAAACCAAGTGAGAATTTTTAGTCGTCATGGACATTCATTAGGTGATCATGATTATAAGCCTAATGCGACAACTTTAGAATTTATTAAAACAGTTTATGAGACTAAAATGACTCAAACGACAAAGAATAAAGTGAGAAAACGTTACACGCGCTATATTTTTGTCAATTTAAAACATAAGGAAATTGATATTAGTTCTGATCCCAGTAAAGTTATTGAATTGACTTATAATACAAGATTGATAGATGAAAGTTTGCAAAGAACGGCTTCCTTTCATATTTTGTTAAGCATTATTGCTATTGTATTAAGTATAATCTTTACCTTTATTATTTCAGATTGGATTACAAAGCCTATTCAAAGTATTGTTAATAATGTCAATATCATTGCTACAGGTAAACTTGATCATCATATTGATGGAGATATTCACAACGAATTAAAATTGCTTAAACAAAGTATTACTAAGATGGTTAATAGTATGTTGAGCTCTATTAAAAAAATTGAGCAACAAAATAATGAGTTAACTAAACTTGATAAGCTCAAAGATGATTTTTTGTCGAATACTTCCCATGAATTGCGTACTCCTCTCAACGGTATTATTGGTATTGCTGAATCAATGATTGAGGGAGCAGCAGGTGTTTTGCCACAAAAAGCGATCAAAAATCTTTCTATGATTGTACTGAGTGGCAGTCGCTTATCCAATTTGGTGAACGATATTTTGGATTTGTCCAGGCTCAAATATAAAAATATCGTTTTACAAATGAAGCCGATAGAAATCAAAGTGCTTACTGATGTGGTGATGACGCTTTCTCAACCACTCATCGCTTCTAAGAAGATTAAATTAATTAGCCATGTTCAATATGTTCCCCCGGTTGATGCAGATGAAAATCGTGTTCAGCAAATTCTACATAACTTGATAGGTAATGCGATTAAGTTCACTCATGCAGGTACTGTGGAAATTTCTGCGAAAATCAGTGAAGAATATAAAGATAAGTTATTGATTAGTGTTAGCGATACAGGTATTGGTATTGAACCTAATAAAACGGAAACGGTGTTTACTTCCTTTGAACAAATGGATAGCTCTATTTCAAGAGAATATGGGGGAACGGGTTTAGGCTTATCAATTAGCAAACAACTTGTTGAATTACATGGTGGTGAAATCTTTATTCAATCAACGTTGGGGAAAGGAACAACAGTTAGCTTTACCTTGCCACTCTCCAAAATTCCATCGACTCTTATTTCCCATGATATGGAGGCGATGCTAAATCACGCTCATTATTTACAACCGCTTGAAATGAGTCTAAAAAATGAAATGGAAATCAAAAAGGAAAGTGTGCATTGCTCTGATGTGAGCATCGAAATGGGTAAATCGTTTCGTGTCTTGATTGTTGATGATGATCAGATTAATTTACAAGTGCTAGAAAATCAATTAAGTCTGGAAAATTATGCGATTACCCGTGCTCATGATGGTTATGAAGCACTTGATGCTATCAAGAGCAGAAGATCTTATGCTATCATTTTGCTGGATATTATGATGCCTAAAATGTCAGGGTTTGAGGTGTGCAAGATTATTCGTAAAACCTTTCCTGCTAACCTATTGCCCATCATTATGTTGACGGCTAAAAATCAAGTCTCGGATTTAGTGGAAGGTTTAGAAGCGGGAGCAAATGATTATCTTACGAAACCTTTTTCTAAAGGTGAACTCATTGCCCGTATTAAAATGCACATTCAACTGTCGCGTATTAATATGGCTTTAAGTCAATTTGTGCCGTTGGAATTTTTGCAGTTATTAGAAAAAGATAGCATTATTGATGTGAGACTTGGCGACTGTATGCAAAAACAGATGGCGGTTTTGTTTGCTGATATTCGCTCATTTACAACTTTGTCAGAAACGATGTCACCTAAAGAAAATTTTGAATTTATTAATGCTTATCTTGGGCAGGTTAGTCCAGTGATTCGTAAATATAATGGTTTTATTGATAAATATATTGGTGATGCGATTATGGCATTGTTTCCAAAAACGGTTGATGATGCGGTACGTGCGGCAGTAGAAATGCACAAGCAATTGGGCATTTTTAATCAAAACAGAGTAAAAAAGAATTTGCAGCCAATAAAGGTTGGTATTGGTTTGCATAAAGGCAGTCTCATGCTGGGTACGATAGGCGAAAAAAAACGCATGGAAGGCACTGTCATTTCCGACGCGGTTAATTTAGCTTCACGTTTGGAGGGATTGACAAAAATATATGGTACTTCTATTCTTCTCAGTGATGATATTTTGAATGCGTTAGAAGAACCGGAACAATACAATTATCGTTTTTTGGGTAAAGTCCGCGTGAAAGGTAAAAACGCATCAGTGCGTGTATTTGAAGTTCTTGATTCAGAACCAGATGAGGTGAGAAAAAAGAAAATCGCCCTGAAATCAAAATTTAATCTGGCGATTGAAATTTATTACAAGAAACAATTCAAATCTGCATTAAAACAATTTCAGTCGATTTTGATGGATTTGCCACAAGACAGTGTGTCTCTTTTTTATTCTGAGCGTTGTGAGTATTATCTTGAAGAAGGTGTGCCCGATAATTGGGATGGCGTAGAAGTGCTTACTAAAAAATAATTTGGTCGATGCAATGAATTGTCTTTTGGAGTCCAACGCTTTAGCTTTGGAAGTTGGAGTCCAACGCTTTGGAAGTTGGAGTCCAACGCTTTAGCTTTGGGCGTTTTTTTCCATTAAAACTTATAATCACCAGATAAAGGAAAACATTTTTGAAAAACAACATTAAACAATACTTTCATCCCTTTTTGAGAGATGAAATCATTTTAGGGTTGATATTGCTGCTAACGCCGTTAAGTCAGCCTTTATTCGCAGAAGCACCTGATAATGTGTCTTCAGTCGTCACTGCTGATGACGATTCAGCAAGTCAACTGCTTCCCGATTTGCCTGTTGTTCAGGATAAGCTTTCTACGCTGGCTCATATTAAAGTCAAGCAATTTAAGTTTGAGGGTAACAGCGTTTTTTCTGACGAGGAATTGTCCAAAATAATAGCTCCTTATGAAAAAGAAATGACTGCCGAAGAATTACAAGAAGTCAAAAACAAAATTACCCAATTCTATCTTGAAGCGGGATACATGAATTCTGGGGCTATCCTTCCAGATCAACAGGTGGCGGATGGCATCATCACCATAAAAATCATTGAGGGAAAACTTTCCCGTATTGATGTACTCGGTAATGAAAGCCTATACGATTCTTATATTCAAGAACGTTTAAAGGGCAAGGAAGGGGCAATACTTAATATTAATGAGTTGCAAGAACGCCTACAAATGCTACAACAAAACCCCTTGTTTAAAACCTTCCAAGCAGAACTAGGACCCGGCGTTAAATTGGGTGAAAGTTTATTGAAAATAGAAGTTAATGAGGATCGTCCTTATCAATTTCAATTCCTTTTCAATAACCATCGTTCCCCCAGTGTGGGAGCCTACCGGGGTGAAATAAGATTTTGGCATCATAACGTCACTGGTTCTTTTATGGATCAAGGTTGGGGAGATACTTTATATCTTCGTTATGGTATGACTGAGGGGTTAAATGATGTCACGCTGATATATGATCTGCCCCTGAATAATCATGGCACCACATTATCTTTTAACCTTGAACGCAGCGATTCTGAAGTGGTTGAAAAGCCCTTTAATCAACTCAATATTGAAAGTGAAGTGGATACTTATGCCATTACCCTACGGACTCCCTTGATTAAAAGCCTTAGAACAACCTTTGATTTGGCTTTAAGGTTGGAAAAACGCATCAGTCATACCTATTTGTTAACTCAACCTTTTTCTTTTTCTCCTGGCGTGGAAGAAGGTAAGAGTAATCTTTCCGTGATACGTTTTTCACAAGATTTTGTTAAGCGTAGCGCAACTGATGTGTTAGCAGCCCGTTCCAGTTTTAACTTTGGACTAGATGCCAATTCTACGATTAACGATGATGGTTCACCGGATAGTCAATTTTTCACCTGGCTTGGGCAATTTCAGTATGTTAGGCAATTAGATTTTTTAGGTTCTTCCTTTCTGGAAAAGAGTCGAGTTATTTTTCGTACCGACTTTCAATGGGCGAGAGAGGAACTATTGCCTTTGGAAAAATTATCTATTGGTGGTGCAATGACAGTGCGAGGCTATCGTGAGAACCAATTGACTCGCGACAATGGTTTGCTTTCTTCTCTGGAATTGCGTATTCCTCTGCCCTTGCCCTTTAAATGGGAAATACCAGGAATAACCAAAAATTCTAAAGATAATCCGTTGGAATTATCACTTTTTGCAGATTATGGTCGCGCTTGGGATACTCATATTGAAACTTCTGAGCCAAAAGATATTTATAGTATTGGTTTGGGATTGAGTTGGAGTCCAAATAAGAATATAAATACTCAAGTTTATTGGGGTTACGCACTGCGTGATATACCTGTTCAAAATGAGAAAAATTTACAAGATGATGGTGTACATTTTGAGATGAGTGTGTTGTTTTAGTCGTTAAATCCTAATTTTCCCCAAACCTCTGAGGTTTTGGAAACCTCAGAGGTTTTTCGTTTTAGTCGTTAAATCCTAATTTTCCCCAAACCTCTGAGGTTTTGGAAACCTCAGAGGTTTTTCGTTTGATTCGTTAAATCCTAATTTTCCCCAAACCTCTGAGCTTTTGGAAACCTCAGAGGTTTTTCGCGGTTTGGATAATTTCATTTTAGAGATTATCCATCACATTTTTAAAAGCCGTCAACTCTTCAGACTGAACTGCCATTGTCAACAAATTTTTCAATTTTTTATCGTTAAAAACTAACCCAAAGCTTCAGCGTTGGACTCAAAAAAACTAAATAACTCTTTCATTGCCTCCGTCAATGGGAACTTGAGCACCTGTTGTTTTGGAAAAAATAGGTCCTGCCATGGCGCAGGCGAGCGTGGCTACTTCTTTTGAAGTGACTTCTGTTTTTAAGATGTTGTTGGTTTTGTACTCTTCAACGGTTAAACCATAGTGTTTTGCGCGTTTTTCAAGCACTTCTGTTGTCCATATACCGGTGTCGAAAACGGCGTTGGGATGAATGATATTGACTCGTATTCCTAAAGCACCGAGTTCTAAGGCGGCAACACGCGCAAGTTGAGTTTGCCCCGCCTTGGCGACGGAGTAGGCTGATGCACCGGGTCCTGGTGCCATGACATTTTTGGAGGCAATCATAATGACGGCGGCTTCAATGCCCTTTGCTAAATAGGGGGTACAGGTTTGTAGTAGCCGTTGATGGCTGGTTAAATTAATTGCGATGCTTGAATCCCATGTTTTTGGGTTCATTTCTGCAATCGTTTGACTGGGGGAAAATAGCCCGGCATTGCTTATCAGAATGTCTAAGCCCCCAAAATGGCGAATGGTGGTTTCAACGGCTTTTGAAATCTCTTCATCAATTGTGACATCGCAGGTTATGCCAAGAATCTCTTTTTTGCCAAATAGCGTCGTGATGGTGGGGTTTAAATCTAAGGCTGCAATAGTTGCCCCTTGGGCGTGTAGGGCTTCTACACAAGCCCGCCCTATACCACTGGCGGCTCCCGTGACTAACGCAATTTTGCCTTGTAGGGGTAAAGAAGCACCTTTGCCGAGTTTGGCTTGTTCCAATTCCCAGTATTCCATGTCGAAAATGTCAGATTCCGGTAGGGTTTTCCATCCCCCTAATTTTTCTGCGATTTGAATCGCTTGAATGGTATGATCTTTGATGTCGGAAATTATGTTTGCTTCTTTGATAGTGCGACCAAAGCTGATAATACCCAATTCTGGCCAAATCGCCCAGCAGGGCGCAGGATTCAGTTGTGTCAATTGTCCATTGGTGTTTCGCTCAAAGTATTTGCAATAGGCATTGGCATAGTTGGCAATCTCTTCTTCAGGATTTTCTCCTAGAATAACAGGAATGGGTTTTGTACGAATGACGTGATCTGGTGTTAATGGTCCGCGTGTGGCAATGGATGCGACTTGGGGATGATGAGTAAAACTGATTGATTCTGGGGCGGTATCCATTATGGCAATCATTGCAGCTCCTTTTGTTTCAGAAACGCTTTTACGAATCTGTGCGAGTGCTAAGAGGTTTTCTTTGGGTGCCGCTTTGAGAGGTGGTGCAATGATAGCATTTTGTGCTTGAAGATAATTTTCTGCTTCCGTTACCAGTTGGATCATCCGTTCATAGCTCTTTTTTGCGTCGTCAGAAAACGTAAAAATGCCATGATTCATCAAAATGATTCCTTCTAAGGTTGCCCAGTCGATGCCTTGTGTCATTTCGTCAATTTTTTTGGCTAGAATAAAGCCGGGCATGACAAAAGGTATAATGAGTACACGGTTGCCGTAGATTTGACGAATCCGTTGTTCGCCAATTTCTGTATTGGTGATGGTGACAATTGAGTCGGCGTGAGTGTGATCGACGTATTTAAAAGGAATGAGTGCGTGTAAAATGGCTTCCACTGATGGATTGGGCGCGTTTGGGTCCGTCATTGCTGAACGCTGAAGACGTACCATTTCAGAATCGCTTAATTGGGAAAGTCGCGCCATTTTTTTTAAGACTTCCAATTTGACAGGCGCGAAACCTGCTGCTTCAATGGTGGCTAAGTCCCACCCACTTCCTTTAACATATAATAATTCCTCAGTTTCTCCAAAAATATTGGTTGTATTTACTTTGACTGAGGTGTTGCCACCGCCATGTAGTACGAGGGCGGATTCTTGTCCTAATAGCCTGGAGGTGTAGACTCGTAGGGCTAAAGGGTCATTTTGTGCTTTCGCGTTCCATAAATTTTTCATTGTGTGAAAAAATATCCCCTGTTTCAGAATTTGAAAATTTTCAGAATATTGAATCAGAATTTTCAGAATTTGAGAATTTTCAGAATTAAACCGAAAATCATCTCTCTAATTTTTATTTACTGATGTTACGCACTATGTTTCCAAGATGTTTAAGAAATCTTTGAAAAAAAATC
>JAOZSV010000407.1 GCA_029939505.1 Thiotrichaceae bacterium
TAGTTTTTTTTTCAAAAAAACTAAAACCTCGAATCCTTTAGATTTGGAAGTATTTTTGGAGTCCAAACCTTTAGATTTGGAAGTATTTTTGGAGTCCAAACCTTTAGATTTGGAAGTGTTTCCGGATGGACACTATGTAGTAGGTAGGGTCAATGCCATTAAGTTAAGGGCAGACACACAGGTCTGCCCCTACAAAATTCCACGTACTCATTGGCTGTAGGGGCGAATCTGCGTGTTCGCCCTGGCTTAACTTAATGGCATTGAGTAGGTAGGCCGTTGCACCGTCCTTTTCGTGCAACGGCTTCCTCATTAAAAAAGTGCCGTTGCACCGTCTTTTTGGTGCAACGGCCTACATGGCTTCAGATTTGGCAATGCAAAATACGTCCAAATCTAAAGGATTCGAGGTTTGAGTTTTTTGAAGAAAAACTCAAACCTCGAATGGACTCAAAAAAGTGCTAAAATTTGTGCTTCGGTACTTAAACCTGTCAGGTTTTTTTGTTTGGAAATGAGTGAATGCCTGCTTGACCTCAACGAACAAAAAGAAATGGTGCGAATTGTATAACTCGACTATCAAGTTTTTGATGTGATTTGGCTTGACGACAATTGATTTTTGAGCATTTAAATCTATAAATAATTGATTTTTAAGAGAATTGATTTTTGAGTGCTAAAAATAAATTATTTATTAAATCAATAACTTATAAAAAAACTTGATAGTCGAGTATAATAAATATACTGCACACGGTTATAATTTAAACTTTTTAGAATTCGAGGCTAAAGTTTTTTCTTCAAAAAAACTTTAGCCTCGAATCCAGTTTTTTGAAAAAACTGGGTTTCTTGCCTCATTAAACGAATTAAATGCTTAATAATTTTAGGTAAAAAACGGCGGTATTGAGTAACACCCTGTTATTTTTAACTTAAAAGGAGAACAAAATGAGTACTGAAACGAAACTGAGTACCGAAACGAAACTGATTCGTTTTGACTGGGCAATGAAAACGTTATTACGTGACAAAGCGAACTTTGATATTTTGGAAGGCTTTTTAAGTGCGGTACTTCATCAAGACGTAACCATTATTGAGATACTTGAAAGCGAATCCAACGTACTTGATATTGATCAAAAACTGAATCGCGTTGATATTCTTATCCAAGATCAAAAACAGCAATACGTGATTATCGAAATCCAAAATTGTCATGTCACCGCTTACTTGGAACGTATTTTGTTTGGCGTTTCCAAAATCATTGTTGATAATGTCAAAGCAGGTAACGATTATCGTCAGATTAGCAAAGTCGTTTCAATCAGTATCCTTTACTCGAATTTCGGGCAGGGCGAAGATTATGTTTTTTATGGCAACACCGAATTTCGGGGTTTGCACGATAATAAGCCCTTCGTTTTTCGGCGACAACGAGCAGATAAGAAGTTTGACAAACTCGAAAGCCAAGAGATTTTTCCTGAATATTACCTGATCAATGTCGAGCGTTTTGCCGATGAAATGAAAACCGACTTGGATGAATGGATTTACTTGTTCAAACACGCCGCTTTACCGCCGAAATGTCACGCGAAAAACCTTGAAAATGTCAGTGACAAATTAAATCTGTTGAAAATGAATTCCGAAGAACGCCATCGTTATGATTTGTATCTGATGGCCATGGTGAATGAGCAAGATGTCCTTGAAACGGCGCTGAATAAAGGATTACAAAAAGGGCTAGAACAGGGGCTAGAACAAGGGCGAGAAGAAGGATTACAAGAAGGACGAGAAGAAGGATTACAAGAAGGTCAAATCAGCGGTAAATTGGAAGTGGCTAAAGAGATGCAAAAATCGGGTATTGATATGAAAACGATAATCGCCCTAACAGGTTTGAGTGCTGACAGAATCGAACAGTAAAGAATAAGTTATCTCTCGTTTCCAAATTCCATTTGGGAACGAGAAAACGATAGTTGTCATAACCGGTTTGAGTGCTAACCTCATCAGAGAATGAGTTATCTCTATAGGGGTAGAGGAGTTTTACTTTCCTATCCCTATAGGAAGAAATCAAGAGTTGATTTTTGAGAGAGAAACCTTATATATTAAAAACAAGGTATCCTATCAAAATTTGGTGGTTTCTCTTAATGTAGGGTGGTTTCGAGGTTAAAGTTTTTTCTTTAAAAAAACTTTAACCTCGAAAGGAACGAAGTGGAAACCCACCTTTCCGTTGAAAAATGGTGGGTGGAGCGTTCGCTCTACCCACCCTACATAACGACCACCAAATTTTAATAAGATACAAAACAAGTATCATTTGAGCTTTTTCAATCCACCAACATAAAACGTTTCAGACGTTAAAAAAATAGTAACTACTCAGGGCAACCATAAAGGATTGCCCCTACAACATTTCAGCCTATTCG
>JAOZSV010000408.1 GCA_029939505.1 Thiotrichaceae bacterium
CCAGCCAAAGTTTGGGATGCCTTCATGATACTGTTCAAATCTAACCATTCTGAACAGTCAGTTGTCGAAGAAGTTGAAGCCATTCGTGTTGCTGGGATAGTGACATCCGTCTCCATTACAGTGGCAATTTTGGGAGACAGAAATTGCGGATATTGGTTTTCCAAATGTTTGACTTTTGCCAAAGCGCCCCATTGCTGATAGGCATAATGGGCATCACGCAAGTAAACTTGAGCTACTTTTGAATTGCCTTTTAGCAAATAAAATTGCCCTGCCAGTTCATAAGCCAAAGCTTCTTCGTTGATATATTCATTTACTTTTGCACCGGCAATGGCTTTTTCATACCACTCTATAGCTTCCAGTTGTCCTAAAACTCGTGCTTTTTCAGCCTCGACGAGATCATATTTGTGCTGAAAATTCATGGGTGCATGTTCTGCCCACCAATTCATTTTTTGCTGGTTAGCAGATACTTTAGTTAAAACGGCATCTTGTTCTTGTTGAGACAAACTCGGATACAGCGCCAACCGTGCGAGAGAATCGTAAAAATGAAATACAGCCACCACTAACATACCGGTAACACCATCTAAATGCTGTTCTGCAATCTCAGCGTGTTCAACTGCGGCTGCATATTCTTGAAACAAATAATGCAAGATACATTTGTTCAGATGCAAATAATGGAGCCCGTTTCTATCATTTGCTTCTTGATATCGTTCCAACCGAATCTTTTCGTCATAAACTTCGCCAATCAAACGACATGGATCGTTGGAATGTCCCATTAAGTTTAAAACAACTTGCCAAAGCAAGTTATTCCAACTCAGAACAAGCTCTTGTTTAAGCTTCGCAACTGCCTGATTGTACAGGGCAATTTCGGGTTCGATGGCGACAAGTGGTTTACCTATAAAATAAGAATAGCATAAACCAAAATTGATAGAATAGGTACCATATTCGATATCTCCCGTTTCCAAGCCAATTTGATAACTTTTTAACAAGGGCTGGAATGTTTCTCGAACATGTTCTTTCCATGGCTTTATAACACTATTAAAGACATATATGACTCTCGCTTTAAGTTCAGTTTCCTCCAATCGTTTCAACAAATCTAAAGCCAATTGCCCAAATTGATAGCCAGAATCAATATCGGAAACCACACCACAGAGAATGAATCCATAACAAGCGTAAGAAAAACAGGATTCCGCAACATTGCCATATTCAAACGATAAATCAACTTGTTTAAGTACCATTAAAACCAGCAGTTTTGGTGACGTTTGGTAAGTAGCAGAAGCAACTGCCCTCATGACGCGCATTGCTAATATCTTATTGGTGTTCGTCATCATTGGTAAGTCAATGAAAGAATGAATTGGTTTACCAGATAAAGAAACTTGCGTTTTCTGTAGAGCTAATCCAACATCTTCTTGGCTGGGTTCTTCTGGGAGACTAATACCTAATCGGTTTAGAAACATTAAGGCGATTTTAATAGCCTTTTGTTGTTGATTTTGTGCGGTATAAGCCGTTATTTGAATTTCACATATTTTGGCTTCATCTGATACCGTTCGTGCTTGTTGTAACACCGCTTGCGCAAGCTGATCCAACTGTTTGAAATCACCAGTAAGGTAAGCCGTTTCCGCTCCTTCGGTAAAGAGATTGAGCGTCAAATCGTACTCAGTTTCCCAACTATTTTCGGTTAAGCATTGGCTAACCCGCCCAATTGTTAAATAGTTGACAGCAGCCCCATAAGCCGTTGCCATTTTCGCTTTTTGCCCGGCTAGCAAATTCAGTTGGGCAACTTTAAGTCGATCGGCTTGATTATTGAGCAATTCAATACCATGATTAAAATGCCCTACAATATCAAATACTTTTTCTTCCAAAATGTCAGTGGGTGTATTTTTCAACAGCAAACGACCGATTTGCAGATGCACCACTTTTTTCTGTTCATCGCCAATTAAGGCATAAGCCGCTTGTTGAACGCGATCATGTGAGAATTCTAAATGGTGAATGGTGAATGGTAAAATATTATCACCTGTTACTTTTAGTTCTGATAAGGGCAAGATTAAGCCTTCCATCAAAACAGGCATTAAATCGGCAAAAGTATCGATAGCGGATTTTTCATAGATGATAGACAAAGTATCCAAATCGAAACGATTGCCAACACAAGCAGCCAAACATAAAACCTGTTGGGCGGAATCGGGCAATTTTTTCAACTTACCAATCATCAACTCTACTATATTATCAGTGATGTTGAGAGTTTCAATTTGGTTAATATCCCATGTCCATCCAAATGCTAAAACCTCCGAGGTTTTGGAAACCTCGGAGGTTTGAAACGTCGGAAAATCTGGTAAAACCTCCGAGGTTTTGGAAACCTCGGAGGTTTGAAACGTCGG
>JAOZSV010000056.1 GCA_029939505.1 Thiotrichaceae bacterium
TTTTGAAAAAAATCGGATTTCTAAGCTCGAATAGAATCGCTTTGCGTAACATCAGGTAGTAATGAGAAACCAAGTTTCTTGAAGAAACTTGGTTTCTGAAAAAACCTGTCAGGTCTAAAACTCATCTATTTGTTCGGTTGGATGACTGCCCTTTAATATCAAACCAGTACGCCCATCAATACTGATCTCTTCACCCACATTAATAACCGTATTTTTAATAGTACAACGTCCCTCCGCTTCTGAAACAACCATTGCCTCACAGCCAACCACGCAGGTTTTTTGTAAACGGATAGTCACAATAGATGCGTGGGAAGTTTGCCCTCCCCGCGCTGTCAGCAAGCCTTCGGTTGCTGATATTTCGCTAATATCCTCTGGGACCGTATCTGAACGAATCAGAATGAGCACCCTATCTGGCTCTTGCTTGCGAAGCTGTTCGATATTTTCTCTATTAAATACCGCAAAACCACTTAATGCGCCGCCATAAACACCCATACCCCGCGCCAAAGTACTGTGAGCGAGTTCTGGCGTTTGGCTAAATATTGGTACGTCTTTCTGCTTTGCTGTTACCATGTCCCTTGTCTGTAACAAATATAATGAATCTGCCGACGTTCCTTGAAAAGTGAACTCAATTTCCTGATTATTCCAGTGTTCTTCGTAAATCAAATGACGGGAGAGTTTTAGCAAAGAGTGATAAATTTCCGGGAAACAAACTTCCAGACTGAGTTCTTTGGGACGACCGTCCACTTCGCTTTGCTCAATGGAAATCGGTAAAGTGGAGATCACCCCACCCACGATATCTTCCCCCTGATTACCCGGTGTATAATCTCCCCAAAGCGTGACTCGACTCAAATTGCGACGCGGGTAAGAGGTAAAAACAACGCCGGTGCCGGATTCTTGACTGAGATTGCCGAATACCATCGCTTGAAGCAATACCGAAGTTCCCCAAGCATCGGAAATATCCATTAATCGCCTAAATTCATTTGCCTTTGGCTCATTCCACGATTCAAGAACATAGCCAGTCGCGTCTAACAATTGCATCAATGGATCTTCAGGGACATAGATACCATGCTCTTCCACTACCCTGCGATAGGCAAAAGCGAGTTTTTTCATTTGCTCAGCGGTAAAATCCTTTTTCTTGGTGATACCATACCGTTTTTTTGCCTCATTTATCAGCAGATTGAACGGTTCTCTGCCCATACCAGAGGCCAATCCCCAAGCATTGATAAAGCGCCGGTAAGTATCCCAAGCAAATAGAGCGTTACCCGTTTGCTTGGCAATACCTTGCACAATTTCCGGGTTAATCCCTAAGTTGTGGATAGTGGACATCATGCCCGGCATAGAAACCAATGCGCCGCTACGCACGGAAATTAACAAGGGATTTTCTGTAGAACCAAATTGCTGCCCGGTATGTTCTTCAATAATAGCCAATTGTTGGTGCAATTTTTCCACAAAATCCCGCCAAGCAGGTGGATAGCCACGTACTACTTTTTCATAGCGAAAAAACTCTGTCGTCAAAACAACGCCGGGCGGAACATTGACACCCTGTTTAACCAAGTGCGTTAAATGAAATCCTTTATTACCTAAATGGATGGGATCATCATTCAAAGGATTGGGATTATGGAGAGAACAAAACAGCTTATCCGGATCATAGAGCATGAGCAAATCCAGAGCCGTACTACGCAAGCGAGTACCTTGATCACTTAATATCTGATAGGCGCGGGTGATATAATTATCCATCGCCTGTAGCCCCGGCGTTTCAGCAATCAGATCACGCTCAACGCTTTCGGAAATGCGGCTAAAATTGCATTTCGGTTCACCATCCACAAATTGGGGCGCATAGCGCGACAATAAGGTACTCTTGTTTAAGGATGGCACAATCATCGCCAAATTGTCACGATGATGATTAGTATAATAGGTGTAGATAATATCTTTGAGTGCATCCGACATGTTCCGAAACAAATCAAGATACTGCCGATAACGAAATCCTTTCACTTCTAGAGAGCTTTCCAGCACATCAACTAAATGCACAAATCGCCTTGATGCGATACCATTAACGGCTAATGCCCTGAGAAAGAGTCTTAAGGCTTTTATGACTTTGTAAAGATTGCCCCTGGTGAGCAAGCCCGGATTTAACTCTTCAATCAGCTTTTCCAAATAGACGTTGGCGAGATTTTCCAACCGGAATGACAGGCTTAAAGCGTCAAATTTCCGCTCACGGTAATAACCATAAACGGAAGGAATATCAGTGGTGACATGGCGTTTTTGCAAAATATCTTCTGATATATCAAAGACTTCCTGACTTAGGATGATATTTTGCAAATTCTCCATTGCTTCGAGAAGCACATCCAGACATTGATAGGGATCATCCTGTTGCAATATCTCCAAAACGGGTTGCATATCTGGCAGCCCAAGTTCTTTAGCCGCAACTAATTGTTCTTGGATTTCTTGGAAGCCCAGTTTGTATTTAAGGTTGAGCAAATGATACATGCGTATCATAAGGAATACGCGCCGCTTTTCCTGTTCTGGGTAAGCAGTAAATCCTTGAATGACTTGCTCTGTTTCAGCCAAGGAACAGCGCAATAATTCTTCTTCGTTGGTTATGCCTTGCGCTGCAAAGAGTTCCTTTGTGATCCCATGCACAGATTCAACATAACGTCCAGTCGGATCAGTTTGTGCCAACACTTCCTGCGGGACAAAATCAGCTATCTGCGCCTTATCCGCGGTGCGCCAAAATGCAAATACCGCCTGCATGAAATCGACGATCCAGTTATTACTCTCGACATGACATTGTTTACGCAGAAAGTGAACTAAATGATCTTGGCGTTGGGTTATTTCATCAAGCTCTGTTGAAACTTCGCGTAATAAGCCTTCGGCACCGATGTCGTTATAATAAACAGGCAATAATTTAGCGAATTGCTTTACCAGATTATAAACAGGGGAAATATTGCTGTTTAGCAATCGAGTGATTTCTTTTTGGAATAAATCAGTATCACGGATGCAGGTACCAGTTAGTTTGATATTAATGATTAGGGCTGACAGTAAGGTGTCAAACCATTCTGGATTTTGCACAATCAGAGCAAGCCAAACGCGGATATTGACAATATGCGCTGGATTGTCAATGGGTTGCCACTCGCGAGTGAAACCGCTCACATGGCTGTATTGAAAACCAAAGCGCACTGTTTGCCCTAAAAAGGCTTCAACCATTCGGTTATTATTGCGTTTATAGATTTCAATACCGAGCGTTTTGATCAGTTGCAGAGCCGTTTCAGGATACTTTTCGACATTAGACTTGAGCAGTTGAAAGGTTTTGAGAAAAAAGGCTTCGATATCCTCATAAGTTTGACGGCGTACCATTTGCACTAAAACACGATTAATTTCTTTGAGGGTACTTTCATGGATCATCAAAAGCCCCTCTGTTTCCATAATGCGAAACAAATAGGTGAGTTTTAAATTTTCCCGAACATCGTCTTCCTCGGCAGATATCGTTTTTAGTTTATCTCCAATACGCTGGTACGCTTTAACAATGTCCATATAATAAGGACAACGGGAGACTTTGTATAAGAAGTCCCGTGGCGTACCTTCTTCTTTCAGTTCTTGTAACGTGTTGAGATGCGCCTGTATCGCACTATGGGAAATTGCTTCAAGCGAGGGCATACCAGGGCGATGATAGACTGTCGGATCTTTTTGGATTAACCAATAACGATAAGTACCGTCAAGCATACGATAGGTAAAATCACCTAATACCTTCCAATCAATGCCAGCAGGTTCAGTGTTGTCAAACTTAATTAACAACTCATTTAATGTTCGCATCAATGGATGATAAATACGTGCGAGCAAAAGCAATTTTTCCTCTGGCAACTGGCTCAGTAATTGAAAAATTTCTGTAATCGTGGTGCTATAATCTGCTAATTGTGCTGAACTGAGCAAATTGACGAGTCGATCCAAATAAGCACCAATCGCTTCGGCGGCTTCTTCGGGCGGGAGTTGTTTGCCCTCATCTTCCATCGCCTCCAAAAATAGTGTGAAGAACAAATAAACACAGCGGGTTCCTTGTGGATGATTGAGATAGCGTGGCAGATTTTTCAGCACAAAACTGCGTAATTCTGGTAAAACCAAACGCCAATTGCGATAGGGGTGATGTAACTCATACAATAGCTTATTAAGCATTTTGAGTATGCCACCATAAGAACTGACGGGTTCTCGCAGAATAAAAAACGTCGGATCGATTTCGACTCCTTTAACCGCGGTTTCTTGTAGGTTCGCCTTTAGGGCAGCGGATGATTCAAGCCCAGTTGAATTGGGCTGTTTTTTCCTGGCAAGCATTATTGTATCCTTCTTTTAAATAGGCTATTTTTTTAATCTGTCCACAAACTTTAGTTTGGATACGACAAAATAGTGTTTTTTAGCATATCATATATTTTATAAAATTTGAGTGTTCATAAATATTTAATTTGGCGGGAAAAGGAGTCAAATATGCATAAATCTATATAGATTCAATAAGTTATAATTTAAATCTCTTCGTTTTTTAAAATTAACAATCGTTCAATATTGATAATTGAGAAGGAGGGGCAAATTGATTTTTTGAGGTTTAAAGTAGGCATTTTCTAATCTCATTAAATTATTTCAATTATGTTATACTTCGCCAATGATGAATGGTGAATGGTGAATGATGAATGATTTTCAATGTTTTCGTTTTTTGAAGAAAACGAAATTCTCTACATAATGAATAAAATCAATAATTTAAAGAGATTTTTTGCACTTCACCATTCATCATTCACCATTCATCATTCATCATTCATCATTCAGAGTAATTCTTATGATCAAATTTCCTTATGGACTTTGCGATTTTTATCGCATTCAAACCAATCACTATTTTTACGTGGATCGCACCAACCACATTCGCCTGATTGAAGATTATGGCAATCAACTCATTTTCCTACGCCCTCGCCGATTTGGGAAAAGCCTTCTTTTATCAATGCTGGAAAATTATTATGATGTGGCAAAAGCGGATGAATTTGAAAAGCTGTTTGGGCATTTAGCGATTGGAAAAAATCCAACGCCTTTGCATAATCAGTATTTTGTGATGAAATGGGATTTTTCTGCCGTCAGCCCCGTTGGTGACAGTCAACAAATTGGTCAAAATTTGACGGATCATATTAATGAACGTATTGATAATTTCGCTGATTATTATCAATCTATTTTATCTCGTTCGATTTCAATTTATCCGGAAAATGCTCAAGCCTCATTTCAATCCTTACTCACGGCGGTTCAAAAAACACCTTACCGCTTATATTTGTTAATTGACGAATACGACAATTTTGCCAATGAACTGATGATAGGGCATCGAAAAGAAAGCCCAAGTCGCTATCAAACCTTATTGTCAGGAGAAGGCGCGGTTAAAGCCCTGTTTAAAGCCGTCAAATTCGCTGCCAGTGGGCATGGTTTAGAGCGCGTGTTTATCACCGGCGTATCGCCAGTCGTACTCACCGATATGAGTAGTGGTTACAATGTCGCGGAAAATATTTATTTACGGCATGAATTTAATGACTTATGTGGTTTTCTGGAAACGGAAATGGTGGAGACTTTGAATCAAGTTGCGAAAGAATGTGATTTCACCGAACATCAAGTTCAGCAAGCCTTGCAGCTTATGCGAAGTTTTTATAATGGCTACTGTTTTAGCCCAAAATCTAAGGAATTGATTTATAACCCGACTTTAGTCCTTTATTTTATCAAAAGTTTCCAACAAGACTGCGAATTTCCAAACGAAATGTTGGATGAGAATTTGGTGATGGATAGAGGGAAACTCACTTATATTTCTGAATTGTCCAAGGGCGAACAGGTGATTGTTCAAGCAATTAATAATGAACCGTTAACTCTGATGCGATTGGCGAATCGGTTTGGCGTAGAGGATATGCTTTCAACCGTTAAGGATACTCGGTTCATGATTTCATTGCTCTATTATTTTGGGATTTTAACTTTAAATGGGGAAACGGAATTGGGAGAATTCTGTTTTAAAATTCCCAATTTAGTGGTACGAAGTCTCTATGTCGAACGTCTTTTTGATAAACTTTTACCTCAAGAGGAACGTGAAGACGTTCAACTTATGGCAAAACATTTTTATCAAACCGGCGATTTACAACCGATTTGTGATTTCATGGAACAGCATTATTTTAAAGTCTTTGATAATCGGGATTATCGTATCGCCAATGAACTGACGATAAAAACCGCTTTTTTGACGTTGTTATTTGACGAACTATTTTATATTGTCGATTCTGAAACGGAAGTCGAAAAACGTTATGCCGATTTAACGTTTATTATACGCCCAGAACGGCGTTCGTTACCTTTACATGATTTTATAATTGAATTCAAATACTTAGGCTTAAAAGAGATGGGTTTAAGTAGCGAAAATCTGAGAGAAATGCGTGTTAATGAACTTTTCGCTTGCGCCTCCATCAAACAAAAATTAGCGGAATCTAAACAACAATTACTGGACTATCAAACCCGTTTGCAATCGAAATCGGGTGAAAAATTGCGATTGCAGCTCATTAGCGTGGTGGCGGTGGGTTTTGAACGGGTGGTTTGGCAAAGGGTTTGAACTGGAATGGTGAATAATGGTGAATGATGAATGAATTGAAGAGCATGAAGTGGAACTCACCCAAATGATTGATGCGCTCACAGACGATCAAATGGAAAGTTTACGAACCACTGTTGAATATTTGTGGGAAAAGTCTTATAGTAATACTGTGTTCAACAAATCGACTTTACTGACGCTTATGAAAAAACAACTGAATTTCCGGCTAAAAGACATCCAGTGGGGCCGCTCAGAAGGAAGAACAGAAGGAATAGCAAAAAGAACGGCAAAAGAAGTAAGCGTGTTCCAACTGATGTTACAGGAAGGGAAAATTAACCGAGAACAAATGGAATATTTTCTCAAACAGATGGAAAAAGAGGAAGAGAAAAGCCATTCGTTGCCATTATCTGCGTAAACACACTGAGTAGGGTGGGTTTCCGCTTCGCTCCTACCCACCATTTTCCTTTAAACGAGTTTAGAAATCCGATTTTTGAAAAAAATCGGATTTCTTGAAAAGAGCTTAAACCTGACCCTTAAAATAGGGCATAAAAAAAGCCCTTGTCATTTAGACTTAGGGCTTTTTTCAGTTACCGTGTGAAACTCTACTCATCTTACACTCGCTTCGCTCGTGATTTCGTTTTTGGATTGGAGTCCAAACCTTCAGATTTGGACGGGTGGGCAACTTTGGTGCAACGGCAAAATGTTAAAATACCACAATATTTATCATATATCATGCCTGTGATGCCGTTGCACAACTTGCCCACCTACCGTACTTTAAGTGTGGTTGGCACACCAGTGGTAATAATCGTACCATTATTTGTACGATAACCAAAATCGAACTTAGCATCACTGGTGGGTAAGCCCTCTAATACTCCCAAGTTATAAGGGCCTATCACCTTAGATTCGCCTGCGACTATGGTATGAGTTTCAAATGCTTCTATTGTTGCTTGAGATTCATCCCACATAACGAAACCAGACGTACCAGACACTTGATACCATAACTGTAGATCAAGTGGTGGAGGCAAATAAAGATTAAGCAGTACGATGATATCAACCTCTTCTCCAACATGGGCAGGATCAAAACGAATAACCTGCGTTATAGTGACTTCTCCTCCGTCATAAGTCACGGTACTTTGATATGGACCACCCTCTTCTGACCAACCACCAGAGAATTTGGCCTCTGAAGTTCCTGAACTGCCATCTGCTTTTGTCACAATCGGACCGCCTGCCCCCGTTGTTATTGACAATGGCTTGCATTCGCTATCAACCAAGACATTTCCTTTAGCTGTACATTTAGCTGGTAGCGAAGGAGAACCTAAACCAGTATTCCAAAGTTTGAGCGTTTTATCATGAGAGCCAGACAGCGCGTAGCGACCGTCTGGTGAGAAGGCGACTGAAGTAACACCAGAGGTATGCCCCGCAAAGGTGCGAATTTCTTCCCCAGAGTTCACATCCCAGAGCTTTAACGTTTTATTCCAATTGCCAGACAGCGCGTAACGACCGTCTGGGGAAAAGGCGACTGACTCTACAAAATCGAAGGCGACTGATTCTATATTTTTGGTATTCTCCGCAAAGGTGCGAATTTCTTCCCCAGAGTTCACATCCCAGAGCTTGACCGTATTCCCACCGCCAGACAGCGCGTAACGACCGTCGGGGGAGAAGGCGACTGAATATACACAATCTGTATGTCCAGCAAAGGTGCGAATTTCTGCCCCAGAGTTCATATCCCAGAGCTTGAGCGTTTTATCACAACTGCCAGTCAGCACGTAACGACTGTCGGGGGAGAAGACGACTGACATTACCCAATCGGTATGCCCTGCAAAGGCAAGAGTGCGAATTTCTTCCCCAGAGTTCACATCCCAGAGTTTGAAGGTATTATAATCAATGCAAGACAGCGCGTAACGACCGTCGGGGGAGAAGGAGGAGAAAAAACAGGTATAATAATCTGTCTGCCTCGCAAAGGTGCGAATTTCTTCCCCAGAGTTCACATCCCAGAGCTTGACCGTATTCCCACCGCCAGACAGCGCATAACGACCATCGGGGGAGAAGGCGACTGAAGATACTAAAAATATATCCCCTTTTGTATGCCCTTCAAAGGTGCGAATTTCTTCTCCAGAGTTTACCTCCCAGAGCTTGACCGTATCATCATCAGAGCCAGACAGCGCGTAACGACCATCGGGAGAGAAGGCGACTGAATATACATCAGAGGTATGCCCCGCAAAGGTGCGAATAGGTTCTGTGATGGTATCCGCAAAGACGTTACTGAATAAAACACTTATAAAAAGTATTGATATTAGGGTGTTTATTTGTTTTTTCATATTATGTTTCTCGTTATGCCAATAAATTTTGAACAGGATTTCAGCCTAAAGTTTTTCTTCAAAAAACTTTAGGCTGAAAAACGGATTTAAGGATTGTGTTTAATCAGAGGAAAATAGGGAACAGCCCCCGTTTTTCCCAATCAATTCAAATTCTACGGCAAAGCCCGATGCCTTCGCACCTCAATGCACAACCCGTCGTTGATGAAACGATACGTGGCGAGATCACTAGAGAAAACAAGATCGTCTCATTCCACGCCCACCATTTCAGCCTTGATATATTTAAAAAAGTGCTTTAAAAAACTTGTTCTCCAATTAAAAGTCAGTTAAGTATTTATATAGTCGGGTAATATTACAGCATCAATTACCTAAACTATACGCCTGCCCCTCATAATTTACGATGGAAAATAGGGAATAGACCTTATATAGGGGCCAATTCTTTAATTTCAAGTCTTTTTTGAAAACATTTTTTTTGCTCGTTCCTAAATTCTGTTTGGAAATGTATTCCTTGACGCTCTGCGTCGAACATAAAATTTTCTTCGGAGCGAATAAAATTATTCCAAAGCTGAAGCGTTGGACTCCAAAAAAAACCAAAGCTGAAGCGTTGGACTCCAAAATACGCCCAAATCTGAAGGTTTGGACTCCAAAATACGCCCAAATCTGAAGGTTTGGACTCCAAAATTTCCAAAGCGAAAGCGTTTTCCTCGTTGTTCTGATGCCATCGTTCAGATTAACCTCTTTATTTGTGAAACAATTGGCGAAGCTAATCACTCAGAAATTAATGGGAAAATAGCCATGTAGGCCGTTGCACACACAAATCAATAAATTTAATAGTGCATACTACCTGTGTGCAACGGCAGTCATTTTATTTGAGCAAGAAGCCGTTGCACACGATTGATCGTATTAACGAAACCAGTGGTTATGTGTGCAACGGCCTACCCGGCTACCCGGCTACCCCAATGACTCTACGCCGACTTTACTTTAGAAAAAAAGTGCCTGGCTACCAGAGGCGACTCGCCCCCGCCTATCAACTCTCCCTGGCTCGCAGCGATTGAACTGTGAATAAGCCTATACCAACTACTCTAAAAAATCAACTACTCTGCTCCCTTATGACCCCTTGATTTAGTCAGCCCAGCCTACGAGCTTTTAATCACCGTTAAACGCCAATAATTCCTTCAGTAGTTCATTGGCGATTTGTACACTGTCTCGATAACCTTCACAGCCTATCAAAAAGTGATAACGGTATTCCTCCGCACACACCGTGATGACTTGTAACGCCATACGGTATTTGGTTTTATCAGTTCTGAAGGGGGTGTATTCGATTAACTCTTCAAGCAAATTATTTAACTTATGAGTACGTGAATATAAACCGTGCTTGCTTTTTGCCTCCAGCAAATATTTAAACAGCATTTCAAACATTTGCTGGTAATGAAAACAATGCAGGGAGCAATCCTTAATCGTCATTTGTTCTATAAAATCAATATTCATTGCATGTTGCCATGCTTTGCCACCTAGGTTTTCAACGTTTTCAAAGTTCTTAAAGTATTCTGCGTACATAACTATCAACCCTCTTGAAAATAAATAAGACTGGGCAAAACGAATAAACATCAAAATCTATTGCTCGTTCCCAAATTCTATTTGGGAATGCCTTCCTCGACGCTCTGCGTCGAACACAAAATTTTCTTCGGAGCGAATAAAATTATTCCAAAGCTAAAGCGTTGGACTCCAAAAAAACCCAAAGCTGAAGCGTTGGACTCCATTTATAAAGCGTTGGACGGAAAAATCACTGCTCATCTTGCAAAACGCCTCAAAAAAACTTTTTTTTGAGTCTGGTTTTCAAGATGACGAATATTATACTCGAATTGATTTCTGAGGTGAACATTTTTTTCAAAACATCATCAGACCACTTTTTTTAAGTTTGCCCTTTTTCCAAAGGGCATATAATTGTAAGTAATTGTTTTTCATAAACAAATTAAATTAACCTCTTCAGTTACCGATTCAAGTATGGATTTATATTACCTTGAATCTTAGTCTTTGCACTATAAATCTGTCTCTCTTTATCAGTCGGTGGATCGTTCTGATGCGATTATTTAAACATTTTAACATCATCAGCATGGCGTACCATAAATTTTCCATAAACGTCTGCCCTTCATAATTGACGATTGTTATCCCAAAAATGGTGGGCGGGTAGGCCTCAATTTCATGCCGCCCGCTTACCCACCCTATCTGACTCAGGTTTTTTGTGATTCGGATTGCTAATAGGTTGCGAATAGAAAGTGAGTTTCGTTCCACCGCACCGTCAGATGGTGTTGTCATTCACTTTGAAATTGTTCAATCCTCTCCCGACTGAGACCAGTGGCTTGTGCGATTTCTTCTTGGGTGATCTTTCCCATTTTCAGCAGGTTACTGGCAATCTGTTCTGATTTCGTCCGTTTCAGTTCCTCTGGCACCGGTAGGCGACTCGCTGGTTCAAATTGGGTTGGAATGATATGGGTATAGATCCGTTTCCCTTGAATCAGTTCTTCGGCATTCAATTTATCTTTTTCGGTGTGTTTTTGGCTGAAAACCACATAATATCCTTCCACCAGGACTTCGGATTTCAGGTATTCGGCCAATTGGCCTTTGCCTCTTTTGAAATAAGTCTCATCAGAATACACTTTCGTTTCAATGAGGTTTGATTGGCCTTGGTAGCGGATCAGAATATCGGTTCTTCCTCTTCCAGAAGGCACCTCCACATAAGTCTGCCCACCCAGACGCTGAATAAAGAAATAAAGAAAGCCATCTAAGGAATAATGCCAGGCCCCTTCTTTCAAATGTTCGGTATCAAAAGCCCGAAAACCGCGCCGACGCACATAAGCTCGGTATGCTTTCAGCAACTCATTGATATTTAATTCGCCCTGTTCAGTCAAATATTTGTTGATGGTTTCCTGAGGCGAATTGAGATAATATTGTGTTTCTCCGTTTATCAATGGGCGAAAAGCGGTAATAAGTGCCTTTTTATAAAGTGGTACTAAAATGTCAGTGTTTCCATTTCCCTTGTCAATGACGCCATTAGCATAGAGCCATGCCATATCTGGATCGTGAATGGAGAAAGGCAATGGTTCTTCGTTGAAAAGCAATTTCAGCATGAAAGGTTTTTTTTCCCGGGCTTTTTGAACAATATTGATGATATTTTTATCAAAGCGTTCGGTTAGAAAATGCTGTTGTGCTTGGTAATAATGTTCCATCAACACCGGTTTGCGTCGATTAATCACTAATTTTTCCACCAGATAAGAACACAATGCACAAACCAGTCCCGGTTGTCCCTGAGTATTGTCATAAATCGCTTGAGTGACATTTTCTTCAAAAACCTGTTCTGATTCAGTCACATATTGCCTGATCAGTGAACGGACTTCCTCAAAAGTAAAGTAGGGAATTTGTAATTCCTCAGCAATATTAAAGGGCGAGGCGGAGGAAACCACGAGTTCTGCAAGGGTACTCACCCCCACTAAAATTAATGAATTGAGAGCATAATATTCTTTTTGATGATAAATTTGCCGAAAAGTGTGCATCACTTCGCTTAACACACCATCAGGAATGCCTTCAAATTCATCAATGACTAGGACAATCGGTTTGATTTGATTGGGCGCTTTGTCAAAAAAATGTCTGAGGCGAATTGGACCATCAATGGTTAATTCAGATGAAATCTCATCTCTGGAAAGTTTTCGCCTCAGTTCATCATTTAATTCTTGGTAAAAATCGGCTTTAGAGACGGTTTTCAGATTTTCAAAACTGATCCAAACCGTTGTAAAACCTTTCTCAAGCTGGTTCAGCAGCAGTTTGAAAAAGGTGGTTTTGCCGGCTTGTCTTGGCGCAAACAGGGTAAAAAAGCGACCCTTTCTCACCTTTTTTTGGCCTTCAAGCATTAAGGCTTCACGCATGACCGTATAATGTAGAGTGGGATCACAAGGCCCACTGGTGTTGAATTCGCGCATAATGAGTCACTCTTAGTCTGTTTTAACCGACTTTAGCTTTTCGCCTTGAAATTGATTTCAAGGCTAACCACTGAGTCGTTACAAAAAAAAAGCCCCAAGTCAAACGACTTGAAGCTTTAAGTTGGTTTTGGTGTGCTTTGAGATTTTACCCTTTTGCAACCCATTCCCAATTGTTCGCCGAAGATTTCAATCATCTATGGGCGTTACGCTATCAGTCGCGGGTACTTCTTCTGTTTTGCTCTCGGTTGGAGATGCTTCTGCGGGTTTTTCTGGTGTTGAGGAATCTTCTGGTTGGATCGCAATAATCTTATCCCGATTTTTTTCAAAGGTTTTTTCTCCTATCCCATAGACCTTTTGAATATCTTCAATGGATTTAAAGGGGCCGTTTTGTTCACGGTACTCAACAATGGCCGCCGCTTTTTTCGGTCCGATTCCATTAAGTTCTCTGTCCAAAATTTCCACAGAGGCTGAATTAATATCAATTTTTTCAACCGATGTCTCAGCGTAGGTGAAAGGAAATGCAATCGTTCCTAAAACCAATGTTAATAATAAAAAGGTAAGTCGCATCGTTTAAACTCCTTGTGAATTGTGAATGGTTTTCGAGGTTTTCTTTTCAAAAAACGAAAACCTCGAAATGGTGAATGTCTAAAAATTTTTAAACGATCTAATCCTTACAGAGCGCCCACACTATACCCAGCGCGATGTACATGTTAACAGCCCCCATGCCTTTTACTGAGGCTTTTGGGTTGGGTGGCGATTTGCCGTCTTGGTGCGGGTGGACTTCTTTTGAGTCATGCTTTTCATGCCTCAAGTGAAATTGAACAAGCCAGGTAGGGTGGGCAACGTCTTTTTGTTGCCCACCTGCATCATAAGGCTATTCTATGAACCTATCCGGCCCTATTCATTTTTGAGCTTAGAAATCCGATTTTTTGAAAAAATCGGATTTCTTAACCCTCGTTTTTTGGTTAAAAACAAAACGATTTTTATTCATCGTTCCGCATTTTTGAATAGGGCCGGATAGGTTCATAAATGGTTTCGCCTCGAATAGAAACGGCCCGTTTTTTTAAAAAACTTGGTTTCTTAATTCTAAATTAAAAAATAACCACACTAAAAAACTGTCTATTAAGACATCTACTATTCATGCGAGTTTTAATTTTTACTGATGATAAAAACTTAAACCTCGAACTCCATTCGCTAAGTGTCTGCAAATAGCGCAATTGGATTGCTTGAGGTTCTTTAGTATAACAGATTAACACCATAAACAACCCCTTAAATAACCCCTTCCTCAAAATCTCATCAAATCATCAACGTTGAACTCGTTCCGCTCGTGAGTTTCCATAAAGCCCCAAGTTAAACGACTTGAGGCTTTAAGTTGATTTTGGGTTCGAGGTTTTAGTTTTTTTGAAAAAAAAACTAAAACCTCGAAGAGTGTTTTGATATTTTACCCTTTTGCCTGTCAGTTATTGCCGTTGCACAAAAAAGACGTTGCCCACATGGCTATATGTTAAGCCGCTAAAATCTCAAATACAACCGCTTTAGCTACCGGCTTAATTTGCTTGCTTTCCTTGATTAACTCAACAATACCATAGCTTGATAATGTCTTTAAGATACCTGAAAGATGGCTCTGTTTTTTACCGGTTGTTTCCGATAGTTCTTTGATTGAATTTGGGTTTGTCTCTTTAATAACGTGCAATAGCGCACGATTTTCATCACTTAGCACTTCTGCCAATGAGCGCATGGAGGTAAACCAAATTTTGGGTTCATCAGGTGTTGGTTTATAACTCCCTTTTGCAATTAGCAACATTCTTTCCCTTATTTTTTCCTGTGGCATGATACCAATACGAATGTTTTGTTTACTACTCATATCTGTTAGCCTTGATTTTTTAAAACGTCATCGACTTTTTGAAAGAAATCCTCAATAAGTTGATATGGGTCCTTAAATTCATAAGGGATACCCTGATCCAAACTATGACGATGATGATGATCATATTCAACGATGCGACCAGAATATTTATATTTCTTGGGTGGTTTTACCGCATTCGAGGCTAAAGTTTTTTAAAGAAAAACTTTAGCCTCGAAAGCATTATCATAACCCATAAGCCTTTTCCCAAATTTATCATGAAGAGTAAGGCTATATCGAAGGCCATGAGGACGTTCCTTTGTAACTGTTACCTTTGATACATCAAATTTCACCCAATAGCCATTATCTTGATCTATGATCACTCCATCCAGATCGAGGAGTGTCTCTAAGCCATCATTTTTATCTTCACGCATACACTAATCCTTAATATTATCAGGTGATAAATATGGCCTAAAGATGAGAAATGAATATCTGAGTCCCCTCCGAAAAGTCGAAAATATCGGCATATTAGAGAATGCTAATATTTCAACTTATTGAAAACAAAGAAATTTATCTATTAGCAATTGCTTATATACCCTCTTAAAATGACTTTCTGGAGGGGACTCATATCTGTCTTCTTATGTTTTTCATCTCCTACATTGGCTACCTTGAATTGAACCACGCCTTTACATTGGTGAATTTTCAGTATAACAGATTAACGCAATAAACAACGACTTAAACAATCCCTTCATTGAAATCTCATCAAATCATCAACGTTGATATCGCTCCGCTCGTGTTTCCATAAAAAAAAGCCCCAAGTCAAAAGACTTGAGGCTTTAAATTGATTTTTGGAAGGGGTGTTTTGAGGTTTTACCAGCCTGTCAGTTATTGGTGGTGTGCAACCACGTTGCACACCCTACCTGGCTGCAAAGGTTTTAGCGTTTTTTTCACCGCCGATAGGCGGATAATCGGCTCGCCTAAACGGGTAATCATTATTTCTTTTTCCGTTTCTACTCGACTAAGAGTTTGATTGAAATGAGATTCAAATTCAGTGACACTGATATTAAGCATTATTGTCTCCTTTTTAGAATCAAGAGTAAAAGTCGGGTGATCACGAAGTGGAAACCCACCCTCTTTTATCGTAACTCAATGGGTAAAATCTCCGTGACAGCATTGCAATCGGTGGCGGCTTGCGTACTCATGCCCCCTGGCAGCCAGCCCAAGTATTAAGGTGCCCTTTTTCCAAAGGGCAGATGTTTGTAAGTTATTGTTTTTCATAAAACAATTTTCCAAAAAGCCATAATTATAAACGGAAAGCCGGGTCGGGTGGGCAAACGTGCATCGGCATATCACATCAGGAACACATCGGGTAAATGATGTTTTAACGCCGCTGCACCAACCTTGCCCACCTTGCTAAATAATTTTTTACTTTCTATTTGAATATCTTACAAAATAGGTTGATATGATAACATATTGATATAAAAGGAATTTAAATTTAATAGGAAAGATGTCTATTTTATACGAGGGCCAATTATTTTATTTCAAGTCCTTTTTGAAAACATTTTTTTTGCTCGTTCCTAAATTCTGTTTAGAAATGCCTTCTTCGACGCTCTGCGTCGAATACAAAATTTCCTTCAGAGCGAATAAAATTATTCCAAAGCTAAAGTGTTGGACTCAAAAAAAAACCAAAGCTGAAGCGTTGGACTCCAAAATACGCCCAAATCTGAAGGTTTGGACTCCAAAATACGCCCAAATCTGAAGGTTTGGACTCCAAAATTTCCAAAGCGAAAGCGTTTTCCTCGTTGTTCTGATGCCATCGTTCAGATTAACCTCTTTATTTGTGAAACAATTGGCGAAGCTAATCACTCAGTAATTAATCAAATTGCCAATCCTCTATTAATAATTTCTCAACACGATTCAATTCACGAGTATTATGGGTAACTCAGGTCACTTGATTTGCCAAAGCAATTGCGGCAATTAAAAAATCATTAGGACTAATAAGTTGCCCTTTAGCCATGTAGGGTGGGCAACGTGGGTGCAGCGGCACTTTTTTAATGAGGAAGGTGGGCAAAAAAAGGACTTTGCCCACCCTACATGACTTAGTTTCTTTCCGACACACTAACTAAAAAGAATCTGGCAGTAGAATCTTTGATTGAGACGATGTGGCACAGAACATCTCTGGTTTTGGAGTTCCGAAGATTAAACGCATTGACGAAGCAAATTGAGCCAACGTCTTGGTATCAGTACCGAAATAGACGGTCGAGTGAGACGAATTCCTACCCACAACTAATGGATAATCACAACATCCCACCATCAACCACTTTCCTTCTTCAATTAATGCCATGAGGACAAAATTTCCCTTCAATTGGGTCATCATCTTCTGCATCGCATCAATTGGTGAAAGAGAATCTAAATAATGGTGAAACAGCAGCGAGAGTGTTTCCGCCATATTATTTTGGGTATAAAACAGATTCCCATCAGAAATCAATTTCTCCCGTATTTCTGAGAGATTGTCGATCACGCCGAGGGATGCCACTGCAATCGGGCCGATTGAAAAAAGGGACATCACACCGTTTTGGGGTGAACCAATTGGGGTTGGGCGAAAAAAAGCGAGACCCAAACCGCCGTTGAACTGCCAGTCGCTTAATAACGAAGACACATCATAAGCGTACTGATATTGAATCTGCTCGTTCTGTAGGGTACATATCCCTAATTCGAGCCGGGCGTGATCGGTTGCTAAGACATCATTTCGAGGTTTCCGTTTTTTTTCAAAAAACGGAAACCTCGAAAACACTTTAAAACGTTCCAAAGTGTTCTCAGTTGGGTTCCAAAAACCAAAAATACCTTTTTTCATTTATTAATACCGGTTTAGTTATAAAAAATGAATTAACTCTTTTTGTTGGAACCAGGTCGAGAGTTGAAAACGATTATTTGCATTTTAATGTCTTAAAACCGATTTTTTTTATTAAGAAACGCTTCTGAAAACGGGGTAAACCGGTGATTTCAAGCGTGAAACCCGGTGATTTGAAACCCGCCTGTCGTTGTGCAGTTTGTTATGTACGTTAGTCTGTGTCGTATAACACTTTCGCGGGTGGTTCATTAAACAATACTGCTGCAAGCCTCGACGACTTTCATGAAATCACTTTTTCAACTTGAAAATCAGACCTGGCAGGTTCAAAAGAAAACCTGCCAGGTCAAAACCAAAATCAAGTTTGGTCGCTGCCCTTGACCTGCCAGGTTTTGTTTTAACCTGGCAAGTCTGGTTTTCAAGTTGACTCAATTATTTTATGCACGTTCCTTAATTCATTAAAGAAATTCTAACAAATCACCACGGCGGAAAGTGGCAGAAAGTCGCTGTAATGGTTTGAACACCATATAATTTGGTCAGTGCTTCTTCAAGTTTTTCGATGGTTAATGAGTCCAAACCTTTAGATTTGGAAGTATTCGATTCGAGGCTAAAGTTTTTTTAAAGAAAAAACTTTAGCCTCGAATTGAGTTTTTTGAAGAAAAACTCAAACCTCGAATAGTTTTGCAAGAGCCTCTGAAGTGATATAATTTCTCCTGTCAACTTGACAATCCGTTTTCCAGGCGGGAATCCACTTTTTCTACCTTTTTTCATCTGGGTTACATAAAAATGACCAAGTAACTACTTAGCATTCGAGGTTTAATTTGCAGAAAAACTTAAACCTCGAATAGATTTTTATATCAAGGTGCAAAAATGAATCAAGAAACGGTCACAATCACTGATAATCGTACAGGAAAATCCATCGAATGTCCTATTAAAAAAGGAATACATGGCCCTTCTGTTATTGATTCCCATAATTTGTACAAAAAATTGGGTTTATTTACATTTGATCCTGGTTTTATCACAACAGCCAGTTGTGAAAGTCAGATCACCTTTATCGACGGTGAAAAAGGCATTTTGTTATATCGAGGCTATCCAATTGAACAGTTAGTCCAACAGAGTAGCTATCCAGAAGTGTGTTATTTACTATTATATGGGGATAAGGTTGTTTATGAAAATATTAATCACTGGTAGTGGTGGACGTGAACATGCCCTGGCATGGAAATCTGCCCAATCGGAAAAGGTCACAAAAGTATTTGTTGCTCCAGGCAATGCGGGTACAGCACAGGAAACGAAACTAGAAAATGTACCACTTTCAGCCACCGACATTAAAGGACTTATTCACTTTGCACAAGAAAACGCGGTTGATTTAACCATTGTTGGACCAGAAGCGCCCTTAGTGGCTGGTATTGTTGATGAATTTCAACGAGTGGGATTGCGCTGTTTTGGTCCGACTCAAGCGGCGGCACAATTAGAAGGTTCTAAAGTCTTTACCAAAGACTTTTTAAAGCGTCAAAACATTCCCACAGCCAACTACGCCAGTTTTACTGATGTCGAAAAAGCGATAGCCTATATTCGTCAAATCGGTGTTCCAATTGTTGTGAAAGCAGATGGACTTGCTGCGGGTAAAGGGGTGATTATTGCCCAAACTGAAGAGGAAGCCATTAAAGCGGTGCAAGAGATGTTGAAAGGTAACGCTTTTGGCGAAGCAGGGCATCGGGTTGTCATTGAAGCGTTTTTACAGGGTGAAGAAGCCAGCTTTATTTGCATCGTCGATGGGGAGCATATTCTCCCTTTAGCGACTTCTCAAGATCATAAGCCCCGCGATGAGGGTGATAAAGGACCTAATACGGGTGGTATGGGCGCGTATTCGCCCGCTCCCGTTGTCACGCCAGAGGTTCATGCACGAATTATGGCGGAAATTATAAAACCGACTGTACGTGGCATGGCGGCTGAGGGTCATTCCTATACAGGCTTTTTATATGCTGGTTTGATGATTGATGCCGAGGGTAATCCGAAAGTGTTGGAATATAACTGCCGCTTTGGTGATCCGGAAGCGCAGCCTATTTTGCTACGGTTACGTTCAGACTTAGTTGAACTTTGTATGGCGGCATTGGATAAGCGTTTGCATCAGGTGGAGGCTTTGTGGGATTCACGCACGGCCTTGGGGGTTGTATTAGCGGCAGGCGGCTATCCAAAATCGTATGAAAAGGGCTTTATTATCAAAGGGTTAAAAAAATATGGCCAGGGCAAAATATTTCATGCTGGCACTTTAGAAAAAGAAGGGGAAATTGTTACCGCAGGTGGACGAGTGTTATGCGCCTGTGCGCTAGGCGATACTGTGCGTGAAGCGCAATCGCGAGCTTATGCGCGGGTGAAAGAGATTTATTGGGAGGGTATGTATTATCGCTCTGATATAGGATATCGTGCATTAATTGAATATTAGTGAGAAATCAAACCTCTGAGGTTTTTAAAACCTCAGAGGTTTTTAAGTGAATTATCTAAACAGCTAAAGTGGAGGTGAGGGGGGGGGTGGTTCGTCAATTTTAAGAATAACCATCATAAGATTATTCTCAGGTTGGCTCATTTCATCAACACCCATTAATGCTTTTATATCTGCTACAGTCATTGGGGATGTTAACATCCCCACTAACATTGTGATTATACAGGTGATATTTCTCGTTTTCATAATATTTCCTTTTGTTTCACTTTAACATTGCAATAGGTAGTAGCAATAGGTGTGCCATGTTATGAAATACTTTGTATTTCAATAAGATAAAAAATATTACACGCAAATTGCTCATAATAATGCTCATAATAACGCTTATAACGCTTATAACGCTCATACGCCTACTCAATTTTCTTTGAAGTACGTTCAGTATAATAGGAACCTCGCCGTTCACCTACACGCACCAGCTTTTCTTCCTTACTCATTTTTTTTAGAAGATAAGAAGTTCGGTGGTAATCTGAATTAAGCAATTGCCGACATTGGGTATTCTTAATGTAACCATGTTCGCGTACATAAGTAATCACTTTTTCTTCATCGCTAACTCGCAAGGTGGATTCTGTTTGTATCCCTGTCTTTTCAACCGTCGAAGGAGTGGAAGTCGTTTCAAGCGGTGGCTGGGCGGCAAAATGAAAATGTTGTGGTTGAATCAGCGCACCGCCACTGCTGATTAAAGCGTGTTCAATGAGGTTTTTTAATTCTCTGATATTACCGGGGAAGTGGTAATCTTTCAAGGTTGCTAATGCTTGAGGTGTTAATGTTGCCTTGGGACGTCCCATTTCTACTGCGAACCGAGATAAAAGGTGTTTTACGAGCAATGGAATATCTTCTTTGTGTTCACGCAGTGGGGGAACCTGGATAATGTAACTTGCAATCCGGTAGTAGAGAGCATCGCGGAAATATCCGGCTGAAATCTTTGTTGGCAGGTTGGCATTTGTCGCTGCGATGATGCGGACATCCACTTTTTTTTCATGATGGCCGCCCACAGGCATAAATGTGCCATCTTCCAAAGTACGCAACAGTTTGGCTTGTAAGTGCCTCGGCATCTCACCTATTTCGTCCAGAAACAGTGTTCCGCTTTGTGCTAATTCAAAGTAGCCTTTGTGATCATTCATTGCTCCTGTAAAGGCTCCCCGCACATGACCGAAAAATGCAGATTCTGCCAGTTCATTTGGAATCGCAGAACAATTGACAGGAATAAAATGGCATTTTGCGCGGGTTCCACCAAAGTGAATGGCGCGGGCAATCAGTTCTTTTCCTGTGCCGCTTTCACCAAGAATTAAAACACTGGTTTTTTCCACATCTTGTAAACGGCGAATCTTGTCAAGAATTGTGATAATGGTTTGACTTTTGCCGATAAAGGCGGAGATGCCCCAGCGTTTTGCTTCCTGCTCGGAAAGCACGGAAAGTTTGGCATCCGCTTCTTGCAAGGCATTTTCCGCTTTTTCTCGTCGTTCAATCTCCTGTTTGAGTTGCTCGTTTAGCTTGGTCAACTCCGCATTTTTTTCTTCCAACTTTTTTTGTTGATGGCGGATAGTGAGATGGGCATTAATTCGTGCCAAAACTTCTTCGTTTTGAAAGGGTTTGGTGATATAATCCATGCCGCCTGCTTCAAAACCTTTCACTTTTTCAATCGTATCCAAGACTGCTGTTATAAAAATGACTGGAATATCTCTGGTTATTTCGTCTTGTTTCAAACGGCGGCATGTTTCAAAACCACCAATCCCTGGCATGAGAATATCCAAAAGAATAATATCGGGTAAAAATGTTTTTGCCAATTCAATCGCTTCTTTACCATTTAGTGCGACGGAAATGGTTAAACCCAGTTGTTCTAAATGGGCAATCAAAACGTCTAAATTTTCTGGTTGATCATCAACTACTAACAGGTTAGCTTTCAATTCGCTTCTCATTTCGCTTCAGTGTCTTCTAAATAGGGTTCAAGAAATTCAATCAGTTTTTTGAATTGATATGTTTCCAAAAATGCTTCTGTTTGATAAATAAATGGAATAAATTGAGAATCAAGTGCTTTAATCCTTTTAATACATTCCTTGAGATTAGTGATATTATGTCTTTTCGCGTTATTCAGCAATGTTTCTAATTCTCTCCTGGGCGGAATAATTAGCACGTTCATTTTTTTATCTTCATAAATCCATTCTAGCTCTAAATGAATTTGCAAACGTTCTAGTAGATATTTTGTTTCAATCGGTTTTGCGATAAAATCATTACAGCCGCTGATTAAAGCAGCCTGTTGCGTCTGTTTGGAAGCACTGGCGGAAATGGCAATAACAATGATGTTTTTTAAGACTGGAATTTTTCGAATATAACGGACAAACTGATAACCGTTCATTCCTGGCATCACCAAATCCAGCAAAATAAGGTTCGGCTGACTTTTGTTTATCCTGTTGAGTGCATCATATCCATTCTCTGCTTCCGTAATTTCAAAGTTTAATAGCTGTAAAAATGCTTCTAAAACATAACGGTTTTCAGGTTGATCATCTACAATCATAATCTGACATTTTTCACCACGATAACCTGTTATATGCGGTTTATCCGTCTTAATTGTTTTTTCAACGTCTATTTGAGGTTGAGAAAAAAATTCGGGGAAATTACTCTGTTTCTGTTCACTATTTGCGGCTTTAGTTTGAGAAATATCCAAAAGTTCCTTAATCATCATCAGGAGGCATTCACCGTTGCGATGAATGCGCTCAATTGGCTTTCCATAAGTTTCCATCAAATTTTTGTCTTGCATAAAGAGTTGTGTATAGCCCAAGATGGCATTAAGGGGAGTACGCAGTTTGTGATTTATGTGGGTAAAAAATTCGCTTTTTGCTCTGTTGGCGACATTGGCTGCTTTTTTGAGTTTTTGTAATTCCTCTTCTTGTCGTTGCCATTTTTCAGTCGCTTGTTCAAGTTGAATATTTTTTTCTTTAAGTTGCTTTTGCATGTTTTGCAATACCAAGTGTGTTTTCACACGCGCTAATAGTTCTTCAGCCTTAAATGGGTGAGTTATGTAATCTACCTCCCCTACTTCAAACATTTTGACTTTATTGACGACTTCATCAAAACCATTGATAAAAATAATTGGAATTTCCGCTGTTTTTTGAGTTGCTTTTAAGTATTTACAGATTTTTTCGCCGTCCATTTTAGATTTATTCATGTTTAGTAAAACCAAGTCGGGCGATTCTAATTGAGCGGCTTTTAATGCCCTGGTGCTATTATCGACACCACGTACTTGATATCCTTGTTTGGTGAGTGTCTTAGTTAAGAAACGAAGATTGACTAAGGATTCATCGATAATTAAGATTTTGTGTGATTTTTTATGATTCATTATTTTTCCTATACAAAACTGAAGCGTTGTACTCCTATACAAAGTTGAAGCGTTGTACTCCTATACAAAGCTGAAGCGTTGTACTCCTTTGGAAATTTTGGAGTACAACGCTTTAGCTTTGGACGTTTTTGGAGTACAACGCTTTAGCTTTGTTATTTGGAGTACAACGCTTTAGCTTTGGACAACATAAGGTAATTCCATCAATCGCAATAGGTGATCTTGCCAATGAATTTCATGGCTATTAACCTCGCTAATTTTTATGACAGCCAAAAGAATTGCGCCGCCTTCAGGCTGCGCGACAGCATTGACAATCTTTCCAACGCTTTCGTCATTATCACTGATATAGAGTGCGTCGCCCGGTTGTGGTAAGCCTGTCTCAATCTTGGCGAGGTACATGCGGCGTTTAAGGGAGCCAAGGTATTGCATTCGTGCAACAACTTCTTGTCCAGTGTAGCAGCCCTTTTTAAAACTGACTCCCTCAATGACATGAAAGTTGATCATTTGGGGTACAAATGCTTCTGCGGTTTTCTGGACAATTTGTGGCAAACCAGCAAGAATATCTAGGCGTTGCCATGCCGCTGCCTCTACCTGACGCGCCCCACAATTTTGTGGTGTTTCACCGAGAACGATATAACGCTTTTCTTGAATAGTGAGTACCGTGACTTTGTTGGTTGTTAAGGTGGCACCAACGTTTGAAGGGGGAACGTCGCCTAAGCATTCTGTCAATATTTTTGTGCTATTAACGCCGGCGATGCCGAAACGGGGTAGGTTATCGCTCACGTCTTCCAGTTTGACGGCAGAACGAAGTATATACTTATGCAATCGTTTAATGGTGGAAGCGACACTGTCTTGTGGTAATAATAGATAATAAGCGTTATCGCGTTTAAAGAGCCGGAAACTGATAAGAATACGCCCTTTATGAGTACACCAGGCACTCAGTTGATGTTTTTCAGCGGTGACTTGACGTACATCATTAGTGAATTGCCCTTGCAAAAATGTTTGAGCATCATCGCCAGTGACTTGAATTAAGCCAAAGTGCGATAAGTCTGTGAGAATATCGTCTTGTTGTGTTGTCATAATGGTTAATGGTTACACGAGGTTTAAGAAATCGGATTTTTGAAAAAAATCGGATTTCTGATCGGCGAAACGAGGTTTAAGAAATCCGATTTTTGAAAAAAATCGGATTTCTGATCGGCGAAACGAGGTTTAAGAAATC
>JAOZSV010000220.1 GCA_029939505.1 Thiotrichaceae bacterium
ATTTTTCTGCTTTTTGCGCGGATTTTTCTGCTTTTTGCGCGGATTTTTCTGCTTTCTCCAAAGCGGATTGTTTTTCGGCTAAAGCCGCCTTCATCGCCTGTTCTTTGGATTCCACAGCCTGTTCTTTGGCTATCAACGCCTGTTCTTTGGCTTTCAACTTTGCTTCCATCGCAGCCTGTTCTTCTAAAAAGGCTTGCCTTTTGGCTTCAGCTTCTTCTTGATCAGCAAGCCATCTGGCTTTTTTCTCCTCTATTTCCAACTCCATCGGTGTTAAGCCAGCGGCATTGGCAATTTGAACCGCATGATTGATGCTTTCATCATCAGTTAAGGTTTCGGGAATCGTCGTTAAATTCCACGCTTCCTTGATAAAGTAAATCCACTTATCTGCCATTGAACGGAGTTCAGATTCCTTTTTATCAAATTTGGGCAATTCGACAAAAACCATCTCCATCTGATTATCAGGGAATAAAACAGATTGAGCCGTTTCCATGAACTTAAAAGAGGTGATCACCGAGGATTTGAGTTTCTTATCCGTCAACATCACAAAATCGGTAATGGTTAAGGCAATCACTGGATTATGTTTCACATACTTTTTACCAGAGTGCAATTGAGTCGAATAAGCCTTCGCTAGATTAGATTGGACTCGTTTTCTAAAGCCGCCCTGATTGTAGGCTTGCATTTCGATAATCACAGTGGTGTCATTTTCTAATTCGGCTTTAATATCCACATAAGTTTCTTTCAAACCTTCAACAACAGGCATTTGATAAGGATTTATAATGGTTAAATCCACAATGGGATTACCATCAAAATCCACCACTGCGTTTAAGAAACTGATGAGAATATCTTTGGATTCTTCACTTCCAAAGACTTTTTTAAAGGCGAAATCAGTTCTTACATCAATAAATGGCATCGTATTTCTCCGAGGTAATTGAGTTACAGTTTAGGGCAAGTGGCTCATCTTGTGAGGCGTTAGGCTCAAAAGTCAAGCAAAAAACCAAACCCATCTGTATTCATCAAAAAAATTATTTGAAATAAATAAATATTTTATCTATTATAATCAAAAAGTTAGTTAAATTTTTTAAGCAGAAACGTGAAAGGTGTTGTTCAATTTGCATATATTTTGCTATATGATAATAATCATAATTTAAATTACTCCTACCTCAATTTGAATTATGACGGGTGGCTTGGATATTGGTCATATCCAAGCATTGCCCTCTTACTACCTACCTGACTATTTAATTAATTCTTCCCTTTCTAAACAACGCGGCGCATCATAAATATCGCAAAACCTAAAAATGCGAAGGGTGGCAATAAAGCACTTAATGCGGGATGAATACCATAGACTAAACCAATATTGCCTGTCGCTTGATTAAGCATGTGAAAACCAACGCCAAGTAATGCACCCACTAAAATACGTTGTCCTACTGATACTGTGCGTAATGAGCCAAAAACAAAGGGAATGGCTAATAAAGTCATTGTGATGCTGACTAAGGGATAACTTAGGCGTGTCCAAAATGCCAGTTCATATTGTGTGGTGCGATGTCCATTTTGCTTTAAATAGTCAATATATTTGTATAGCCCCAAACTGGATAATTGTTGTGGACGAATGACGACAATTTTGATTAATTCAGGTTTTAAAATGGCTTCCCAAGTTGTCGTTTCTAAATATTGACGTGTCACGCGATTGACTTCAATGTTGTTTTTTTCAACATCTTTTAGTAACCATTGCCCATTCTGATAATAAGCCTTTCTTGCATAAGTCAATCCGCGTAAATGTTGGTTCTCATCAAATTGATATAAGGAAATGATACCAAATCCGCCATCAGGATAAATCGTGCGAATGTTGATAAAGTCATTGCCATCATGTGCCCAAAAACCGTAGCGGCTGCTAAAAACCATTTGCTGATGTTCCTGATCAGATTGCGCTGTTGATCGCATATTATGTGCATACTGTCCACTTGATGGAGCCAAAGTTTCACCAATCAACATGGCGATGATAGTTAATCCTAAACCAATTTTCAGCCCTGAAAGGGCAATACGCAGGATAGATATTCCCGCTGCCCGCATGACTGTTAATTCATTGTGATTAGCTAATGCCCCTAATCCCAATAAACTTCCTAGCAAAGCGGCTGTCGGAAATAATTCATAAATATATCGCGGGATTTCTAAAGAGACATATTGAATAGCTTCCCATAATCCATAGCGTTGTTTTCCTATATCATCGACTTCGTCAATGAAGGAAAAAAAAGTAAATAAGCCGACTAGCACTAATAATACTATCAATATGCCAGCCAGCACGGTTATTCCAATATATTTATCGATCTTTTTCATCTTTAAATTAAGAAATCCTTTGAAAAAATCGGATTTCTAAGCTCAAGTAAATTCTTAGAAACGGGCAGTTTCTTCAAGAAACAATTTATGGGCGATAATTCGGTTTAAGAAATCCGATTTTTTCAAAAAATCGGATTTTCTAAGCTCAAGTAAATTTTTAGAAACCGCCAGTTTTTTCAAGAATAATTCGGTTTAAGAAATCCGATTTTTTCAAAAAATCGGATTTCTAAGCTCAAATAAATTTTTAGAAACCAAGTTTCTTTTCAATTGATAGTTCAGGTTAAAAATATTTAACTATTTGATTATTAAAGATAAATTATTTTTTATTTTCAAAAATTGTTCTTATTTTTAACTTTTCCCTCTTTACAAAACTAAAAATAGGTTTATAATGGACATCATCAATTGCCAATTGCTCCCTTCGTCTAGTGGTCTAGGACGCCGCCCTCTCATGGCGTAAACAGGGGTTCGAGTCCCCTAGGGAGCGCACCATTTTTCATTTTTCTTTATCAATTTCTCCTCTGTTATGAATTATTGTAGTCATTGTGGTTCAGCACAAATCGTGTTAAAAATACCAGAGGGAGATCAGTTAGCCCGCCTTGTTTGTGAAAATTGTCACACCATCCATTATCAAAATCCTAAAATCATTGCAGGTTGTTTGCCTGTATGGAAAGACAAAATTCTGCTCTGTAAACGCGCCATTGAGCCGCGTTATGGTTTATGGACATTGCCAGCAGGATTTATGGAAAATAATGAAACGGTTGAACAGGCGGCGACTCGCGAAACATGGGAGGAGGCTTTAGCTAAGGTTGATAAACTCCACTTATATGTGATGCTCAGTCTCCCCCATATTAGTCAAGTATATATAATGTTTCGTGCCAGACTGCGTAATTTAGATTATGCGCCGGGTAGTGAAAGTTTAGATGTACAACTTTTTAGTGAAGATGAAATTCCTTGGAAAGAATTGGCATTTCATGTTATACATCAGACATTAACGCATTATTTTCAAGATCGCGTTGCCGATCAATTTCCTGTGCGTGTTGGCGATATTATTGTGTGAATGGTGAATTATGAATTACTGATGTTACGCAAGGTGCTTCCAAATTCTGCCAAATTCCACCGATTTCATCGGTGGAATTTAGAAGCACCCTGCGTAACATCAGTGAATTATTCGAAACATTCATCATTCACCATTCACCATTAAAAAATCGTAACTACTCAGGACAACCACAAGGGATTGCCCCTACATCAGAATATTTTCGTCAGTTTTCATAAGGATATTGTTGTAGGGGCAATCCTTTATGGTTGCCCTGAGCAATCCTTTATGGTTGCCCTGAGTAGTTATAAAAAATCAAGATATTCCCAACTTATTTTCTAAGTAGTGAATATTGATACCACCCGCTTGGAAAGCAGAATCGGTGAGCAATGTTTTGTGGAGTGGAATATTGGTTTTAATACCATCAACAATGATTTCATCTAAAGCCATTCTCATTCGGGCCATTGCTGATTCACGAGTGTCACTATGGACAATCAGTTTGCCAATCATAGAATCATAGTAGGGTGGCACACGATAGCCACTATAAATATGCGTATCAACGCGCACGCCTGGACCACCAGGGGCATGAAAGCGGGAAATGAGACCAGGGGAAGGTTGAAAATTGTCAGGGTCTTCGGCATTGAGACGACATTCTATCGCATGTCCTTGAAAACGAATATCTTTTTGCTTATAGCTTAAAGGTTCTCCTGCCGCAATACGCAGTTGTTCGCGTACTATATCAATAGATGTAATACATTCTGTCACGGGATGTTCAACTTGTAAACGGGTATTCATTTCAATAAAGTAAAATTCCCCGTTTTCATATAGAAATTCAAAGGTGCCAGCCCCCCGATAGCCAATATCTCTACAGGCTTTAGCACATCGTTCGCCAATTTTATTGCGTAAGGTTTTACTTAAACCAGGCGCAGGTGCTTCTTCTATCATCTTTTGATGACGACGCTGCATAGAACAATCACGTTCACCAAGATGAATGGCATTGCCATCATTATCTGCAAGCATTTGAAATTCGATGTGACGTGGATTTTCAAGGTATTTTTCCATATACACTTGATCATTAGCAAAAGCGGCGGCGGCTTCACTTTTTGTTAAAGAAATGGCGTTATGTAATGCCGCTTCGCTACGCACGACCCGCATTCCACGTCCACCTCCTCCCCCCGATGCTTTAATAATCACTGGATAGCCAATCTCTTGTGCCAATTTGATATTTTTTTCGATATTATCCTCAAGGACACCATCGGAGCCAGGTACACAGGGAACTCCTGCTTTTTTCATCGTCGCAATGGCAGAGACTTTATCTCCCATTAAACGAATCGTATCTGGAGTGGGTCCGATAAAAGTAAAGCCACTTTTTTCAACTTGTTCAGCAAAATCAGCGTTTTCTGCTAAAAAACCATAGCCTGGATGAATCGCAACGGCATCTGTGACTTCAGCAGCACTTATGACGGCGGGAATATTCAGATAACTTTCGGCGGAAGGAGGTGGACCAATACAGACGGATTCATCTGCCAGCCGTACATGCTTGATTTCTCTATCTGCGGAAGAATGCACCGCCACCGTTTTAATACCCATTTCTCGACAAGCCCTTAATATGCGTAGGGCAATTTCACCTCTGTTAGCGATAACGATTTTAGACAGCATGTACTTAACCTCTATTCAATAACAAATAATGGTTCACCATATTCGACAGGTGCGCCATTTTCGACTAAAATCTTAGTGATAATACCCGCTTTATCAGCCGTGATTTGGTTAAGAATTTTCATGGCTTCAATAACGCATAGGATATCCCCTTCACTAACCATTTCTCCTTCTTCAACAAAGGGTTTGCTGGTTGGAGAAGAAGCCTTGTAAAACGTGCCAACCATAGGTGATTTTATAATATGCCCTTTTGTTTCTTTATGAGTTGGCTCAGGCGATGTGACTTGTGGGGACGTTTGTAACGGTATAGTCGGCACCTGTGGAGTGACTTGTGTTACGACTTGTGTCGCATTTTGGAAACGACTCAGACGCACAGAATCTTCACCTTCGTGAATTTCTATTTCTGTTACCCCAGAGGTTTCAATGAGTTCAATGAGTTTTCTTATTTTGCGAATGTCCATGAATCTACCTTGATTTCGATAGAATAGAAAATGCAGCTTGCAAAGCCAAGGAATAGCCTTGCGCTCCAAGCCCGCTTATGACACCAACCGCAATATCCGAAAAATAAGAATGGTGTCGAAAATGTTCACGCGCATATACATTGGATAAATGTATTTCAATGAACGGAATATTAACAGCTAATAAAGCATCGCGTAAAGCGATGCTGCTATGTGTAAAAGCCGCCGGATTTATCAAAATAAAATCAACGCGAGGTACCGCATGGATTTTTTCGAGTAATTCGTGTTCTGCATTACTTTGAAATGTGCTGAGATGATAACCGGCTGCAGTTGCCATCTCAACAAGTTCTTGATCAATTTTTGCTAAGGTGGTCTTACCATAATGTGTCGGTTCACGTTCGCCCAATAAATTAAGATTAGGACCATGTAGCACGAGTATATGGGACATTTTTGATTTAATCTGTGTTCGTTTTAAGAAGTGACGCAAAATTAATACATCATGCCACAATTTGACTTAAAATGATGCTTTTTTACGTTATTTTTTATCATTTGCAACAATTATATTGCAAAAAATCAGTTATCAGTTAGGTTGTTTTGAAAATGAGTTTCTGAAACATTAAAAAAAATCACAATTAGCAATTCATAATTGACAATTAAAACCATAAAAAGGTTTCTCAAACCTCGAACTCCATTACAAGAGGTCGTTCACATTATCAAACTTGAAGTAATTAAATCCTTTTGCTTCGTTATGTCTCTCAATTTGGCTTGTTCCGACTTGGATAAAATCAACGCCAGCATCTCTGGCTGCAATATAATCACTGGTAGAATTACCAATATAGACACTTTCTTTAACCTTCATTTTAAGTCTTTTAACCGATTCCAAAATGGGTTGCGGGCTTGGTTTTTCAGCTATCAATTCCCCTTTCGCATTTTTACTGCCGGTCGTGATGATAAAATGTTCACTTTCAATAAATTCATTGAGCAAACCATTGATATTTTTCAAAGTATAAAGTGCTTCATTTGTGGGACGACTGGTGACAATAGCCATTTTTACACCCCGTTTCTTGAGTGTCGGAAAAAAGTGGTTTTTGTACATTTTTTCTTCGGCGACATCAATTAAACCTTGCCCGTTAAAATGGGGATGTCCAAGGTAAATTTTTTGAAAAAAGTCTTTGATTTCAATATATTCCACCGAATTGGAGTTAATGTGTTCAAGCCCTTGATTTGTTAAGATTATTTTCCATTGTTCGGCGGGAAAATGCTGAACTAATTGTATTAAAAGCCAAGTGACATTCCAATCGTTATTGACACCATAAGATATCCCACTGGAGCGCACTAAATCAATATACTCATTGCTAATTGAGACATTGGTATAATTTTTAACTGTTCTTCTTATGGCTTCATCGTAAGATTTTGATGTGTCAATCAATGTGTCATCGACATCAAAGATGAGGACTGGGTAAATGTGATTATTGATTTTAATGGGCATACCGGTTTATAAACACCCCTTGGTTGATGGCATTATATTGTGCATTCGTGGGTCAAATTCGACTGCCATGCGTACTGCTCGCCCAAAGGCTTTGAAAATCGTTTCCGCAATATGATGTGCATTTTTACCCCGTAAATTGTCAATATGCAAGGTGACTGATGCGTGATTAACAAAACCTTGGAAAAATTCTTGAAACAAATCGACTTCAAATTCACCGATTTTGGCGCGTGGAAAATTGACCTGAAATTCTAAACCGGGTCGCCCGGAAAAATCGATCACTACCCGCGACAGGGCTTCATCTAAGGGAACATAAGCATAACCATAACGACGAATGCCTTTTTTGTCTCCAAGTGCTTTGGAAAAGGCTTGCCCTAATGTAATGCCAATATCTTCGACGGTGTGATGCGCGTCAATATGTAAATCGCCTTTGGCGATAATTTCTAAGTCAATAATCCCATGCCGTGCAACTTGATCTAGCATATGTTCAAGAAATGGTACATCCGTCTCGAAAAGTGATTTGCCGTTGCCATCAAGATTGATTTTGACTTCAATTTGAGTTTCAAGCGTGTTACGTTGGATGCTGGCAGTGCGTTCTGTCATTGGTTATTTTTCCAATTGTTAAGGAGTGGGAGTTCAATAATACCAGACGAGGTTTGAGTCTTCAAAGAAAACCTCTTCGAGGCGAAAGTTTTTTCGTATCCTATCAAAATTTGGTCTCTTAATGTAGGGTGGTTTCGAGGTTAAAGTTTTTTCTTTAAAAAAACTTTAACCTCGAAAGGAACGAAGTGGAAACCCACCGTTCCGTTGAAAAATGGTGGGTTTCTAAAGCATTCGAGGTTTGAGTTTTTCTTTAAAAAACTCAAACCTCGAATGTACT
>JAOZSV010000057.1 GCA_029939505.1 Thiotrichaceae bacterium
AAGCTAAAGCGTTGAACTCCTATCCAAAGCTAAAGCGTTGAACTCCTATCCAAAGTTAAAGCGTTGAACTCCTATCCAAAGCTAAAACATTCGAGGCTAAGAGTTTTTCTTCAAAAAACGGTAAGTCTCTCACGTTACTCCAAAAAACGCCTCTCCAAAAAACGCAAAACGTCTCTCTAAGATTACAATTCACTGTTCACAATTAATTAGCAAGTCTTAAAATATTCTAAAACCAAATCTTCATTCAATTGATAATGACAAATTTCCCGTTCCCCCGCCGCTAAAACAGGGATTCGTTCACCATAGCGCAACTTGAAATAACTATCAGCATCAATATCCACGACATTTAAGGAAAATCCATACTGCTGTTGAAACAAAACTAATTGCTGTTTCATTTCGTCACAAAGAGGACACCCTACTCGCGTGTAAAGTGTCAAGATTGACTTTTCGGTCATTTTTTTGGAACCTTTAGTGCCAAAAAGCGGGGTGAACCACGCCGATGTACTAATATAGGCACTGTTACTCCGCTCAGTCTATTTAATATTTCTGTAAAATTGGAAACATTTTTGATATTGATATTATCTATCATCATAATAACATCACCCTTACTGATACCTGCATTGCGTGCGGGTCCTTCATCCACATTCTGCACCAATACACCGCCTTCGTTAATATCAAAACTTTCCCGTTTTTCATCAGTTAAATCAATGATTGACAAAGCAAGACGACTGCTGCTTGCAGATTTCCCCCCTCGACGAATAGTAGCTAATTGAATGTCGTCATCCGACGGTAATTCATCAATGCTAACAGATATAGTTACTTTTTCACCTTGACGTATAACAGTCGTATCGACGCTTGAACCAACCTGAGTTCGACCAACAATAGAGGGTAAATCAGCTGAACGTTCTATATTTTTGCCATCAAAGTTGATGATAATGTCACCCACTTTGAATTTAGCCTTAGCGGCAGGGCTTTCGGGTAACACTTTAGCGATGAGGGCTCCTTGAGGTCTTTTCATTTCAAAGGATTGAGCCAATTCATGAGTGACATCTTGAATCAATACACCCAACCAACCGCGTGACACCTTACCTGTTGTCTTTAACTGTTCAACCACATTTTTCATCACATCAACAGGAATGGCAAACGATAAGCCCATAAATCCACCCGTGCGACTATAGATTTGTGAATTAACCCCAACCACTTCGCCTTCTAAATTAAATAAAGGACCGCCGGAGTTACCAGGATTAATAGCCACATCAGTTTGAATAAAAGGGACATAAGTGTCACTCGGAAGGCTTCGGCCTTTAGCACTTACTATACCAGCAGTCACAGAATGTTCAAACCCAAACGGTGATCCGATAGCTAATACCCATTCACCCACTTTCAAGCTCCCTGATGAACCAAGTTTAACCGTCGGCAAATTGGTTGCGTCCACTTTTAGCAAAGCAATATCACTGCGTTTATCAGTACCAATCAATTCAGCAATAAATTCGCGGCGATCAGTTAAACGCACAATGATCTCACCCGCTTCATCAATCACATGATTATTGCTGACCACATAACCATCATTGGATATAATAAAACCAGAACCCAATGAGGTAGATGGACGTTCTTCCTCAAACAACTCATTGTCATCAAAGAAATGACGGAAAAAATCGTGAAAAGGATTGTCTTCAAATGATTTGGGAATTGAACGGTAAATGTCTTTTTTCTCGACTTTTTTCGCAGTAGTACTAATATTGACAACTGCGGGACCATATTCTTCTACCATCAGGGTAAAATCAGGCAACTGTTGCGCTGACAGTGGGGCAGATAATAATCCTGCCATCAACAAAAAGAAATTAAAACTCGTTGATAAATTGTGTTTCATGGTCACTCCAATAAAAATATTTATAAAAAACAATCATTCTAACATATTCATTTGAGGTAACTACTCAGCCTTGAAATCAATTTCAAGGCGAAAAGCCAAAGCAGGCTCAGCTAAACTTTCTAGTTTAGGAATGAAAATTTAAACTTTCAAGGCAAGGTTTAGTTTTCGAGGTTTGAGTTTTTATTCAAAAAACTCAAACCTCGAAAGTATATTATTCAATTCTCATTCCTTAGAGGCTCTTGCAAAATTCTAAAAAATGCCATTTTTTCAGACGAGTAAAAAATTAAAGTGAATAAAAACAAATGCTTGTATTATTTCGTTTTCCTTCAAATCAGTGAAAAAGTGAGTTTTGCAAAAGGCTCCTTAGTCTGTTTTTTTTAGCCTTGAAATTGATTTCAATGCTAACGACTGAGTAGTTACAAGAGATTTTGCTTAGAGATCAACTATCACAGGTTGATAATCAGTCTTTTTAGACATAAGAAAAGTGATTTTTTTTGCCCCTATCAATCCAATAAACAATCCAAGCGAACCTGCTAATATGGTTAATGGTTCATAACGAGGCCACTCTCCTATTATGATTAACATCTCATAGCCAATAGCGCCCGCAAATAAACCCAGCAAAGGGAGCAAGTATAAAACAAAAGCACTTTTAAGCAAGGCTTGTTCTTCTACACCTATTACAACTCTATCACCCACTTTTGCGTCACAGTGATTAATCACTTTTACCTGTGTATATTTTTGTCCAAGTATAGCGGATAAACTTGCTGTACCACAGCCCTTGTTAGCGGCACATTGCTGACAATAACTGGTACGCTTAGTTTGTACTATAGCAAACTTATCATCAATTTCAACAACGACACCAGATTCTTTGAGCATAATTTTTTACGAAAAGAGAACATTTTGTATTCGAGGTTCAAGTTTTTTTACCGAAAAAACTTGAACCTCGAATATTATTAAATATTATTTCTAATTAAAAAAATGATACTTGATGAGCAAGTTTTTTTAACCCCAAATAATAACTACAAGGATTGTATATAAGCAAGGATAAGTCAAATTGCACCCAAAAACCATTAAAATTCAGTAACTACTTAGCCTTGAAATCAATTTCAAGGCTAAAAGCTAAAGTCTGCTAAAGCAGACTAAGAGGTTTAAGTTTTTTGAAGAAAAACTAAAACCTCTTCGAGGCTAAAGTTTTTTTAAAGAAAAAACTTTAGCCTCGAAAGCTGTCAGCCTTGAAATTGATTTCAAGGCTGAATCGTTACAAAATTCGTAACTACTCAGGGCAACCACAAGGGATTGCCCCTACGACATAATCAGGGCAACCACAAGGGATTGCCCGATGAATATTTTCGTCAGTCGAAATAAGAATATTGTAGGGGCATTCGAGTCGAGGCTAAAGTTTTTTCTTTAAAAAAACTTTAGCCTCGACTTGAGTTTTTTTTCAAAAAACGAAAACCTCGAATCCTTTATGGTTGCCCTGAGTAGTTACCAAAATTCATAAGGTTTGTCCCTGTTTATATTCAATCCTTGTAGTTATGCTTAATGCAAATTAATTAAAATCCATTTCGTCAATCCACTATACTCTTATGACTACACCTACTGACACAGATGTACTCATTATTGGCAGCGGTGCCGCTGGCCTCAGCCTCGCGTTAGAATTAGCTGACCATGCCAAAGTTATCATATTATCAAAAGCGGCTCTTCAAAGCGGTTGCACCCAATATGCCCAAGGTGGCATTTCTGCCGTTTTAAGTGAAGATGACTCATTAACTTCACATGTCGAAGATACACTTAACGCTGGCGCAGGATTATGTGATCCTGAAATTGTCAATTTCACCGTTTCACAAGGCCCAGAGCGTATTGCTTGGCTCATTGAACAAGGAATGCCCTTTACTCAAGTCTCTGATTCAAAAGGGAATATTAACTACCACCTCACTCGCGAAGGCGGACATAGCCATCGTCGCGTGATACATGCCGAAGATGCCACAGGCAAAGCTATCGTTTCAACCTTATTACCCAAAGTCAATGCACATCCAAATATTCGCCTTATAGAACACCACATAACGATTGATTTAATCACGGGTGCCAAATTAGGCTTATCTACCCCCCGATGTTTAGGGGTATATATTTTAAATATCAATACAGGTAAAGTGATTGTTATCCGCACCCGATTTACCGTATTAGCCAGTGGCGGCGCGGGTAAAGTTTATTTATACACCAGCAACCCAGATGTGGCGACTGGCGATGGTATTGCAATGGCATGGCGAGCAGGCTGTCGCGTTGCCAATATGGAATTTATCCAATTTCATCCCACCTGTTTATATCACCCCGACGCGAAATCTTTTTTAATTAGCGAAGCGATGCGCGGTGAGGGTGGCAAACTGAAATTACCCGATGGCAATTCTTTTATGTCGCGTTTTGACTCGCGTGCCGAACTCGCCCCCCGCGATATTGTCGCAAGAGCTATTGATCATGAAATGAAACGTCTTGGCTGTGATAGTGTCTTTCTTGATATCAGTCATAAGCCAAAACAACTCATTATTGAACATTTTCCCAATATTTACCACCACTGTCTTGCACTCGGATATGATCTGACTAATCAACCCATTCCCGTTGTTCCAGCGGCTCATTATACTTGCGGTGGTGTGATGACAGATCGTCATGGACGTACTGATATAGAAGGCTTATATGCGATAGGCGAAGTCGCATTTACAGGCTTACACGGGGCTAATCGTATGGCGAGTAATTCTTTACTGGAATGTTTAGTGTTTGCACATACAGCCAGTCTTGATATCCTTGCCCAATTAAAAGAAATTCATCCACCTCCACCATTGCCCACCTGGGATGAAAGCCGTGTCACCAATTCTGATGAAGAAGTGGTGGTTTCACATAACTGGGATGAATTACGCCGTTTCATGTGGGACTATGTCGGCATTGTACGAACGACCAAACGCCTACAACGCGCCAAGCGTCGTGTCGATTTATTATATGGCGAGATTTATGAATACTACAGCAACTTCCGTGTCACTAATGATTTGATTGAATTACGCAATTTGACCTTAGTGGCCGATTTAATTATTCGTTCAGCCCAACTTCGCCATGAGAGTCGAGGCTTACATTACACCCTTGATTATCCAGAAAAGAATCCTATCACACAAAATACAGTGCTGATACCTTGAATAATTGCTAATACTTGATGTTCTAGTTGGTTTCGAGGTTAAAGTTTTTGCGAAGCAAAAACTTTAACCTCGAAAGGCGTATTTTGGAAAGGCGTTTTTTGGAGTCCAACGCTTTAGCTTTGGAATAGGAGTCCAACATTAACTTTGGAATAGGTATCCAACATTAACTTTGGAATAGGTATCCAACATTAACTTTGGAATTGGAGTCCAACGCTTTAGCTTTGGAATTTGAAAGAAAACATCAATTAATAACTAAATAAATGGACTGAGAACAAAAATTATGTTTGAATATACTCCCCCACCTGCACTACTTGCAGAACGCGTTATTCTTATCACAGGTGCCGGTGATGGTATTGGTCGTGCTGCGGCAAAAAGCTTTGCCGCGCACGGCGCAACTGTGATTTTACTCGGACGCACTATCAGCAAACTAGAAGCGGTATATGATGAAATTGAACAGGCTGGACATCCCCAACCTGCCATTTATCCAATGAATCTTGAAACTGCCACTCCCAATGATTATGAAAATCTGGCTAATACGTTGGAAACGGAGTTTAAACGACTTGATGGTTTGCTTCACAATGCAGGCATTTTGGGAACACTTACACCGCTAGAACATTATGATATTAATTTGTGGTATCAAGTCATGCAGGTAAATCTTAATGCCCCGTTTTTATTGACACAAGCCTGTTTAGGGCTAATGAAACGCGCCAAAGATGCGTCTATTGTGTTCACTTCTTCTAGCGTGGGGCGTAAAGGGAAGGCATATTGGGGAGCTTATTCAGTTTCTAAATTTGCGACAGAAGGATTCATGCAAATTTTAGCTGATGAACTTGAAGTTAATACAGCTATTCGAGTCAATAGCATTAATCCTGGGGCAACACGTACAGCTATGCGAACGGCGGCTTATCCCGGAGAAGACTATAAGACTTTACCACTGCCTGAGACAATCATGCCCTTATACCTCTATTTAATGGGACCAGAGAGTAGTGAAGTTAATGGTCAAGCATTAAATGCCCTGTAAATGTAAAATTGAGTTATAAATCAAAGTGTTAGCCGTTATGAAGTTCAGCTTTGGAATGGAGTTCGAAGTTTTAGTTTTCAAAAAAACGAAAACCTCGAAAACGCTTCCGCTTTGGCACAGTTCAAAGTCCAAAGCTAAAGCGTTGAACTCCAAAAAAAGTCCAAAGCTAAAGCATTCGAGGCGAAAGTTTTTCTCCAAAAAACTTTAGTCGAGGTTTGAGTTTTTTTACGAAAAACTCAAACCTCGACTCTCGAATGAACTCCAAAATGACCTCTCTGAACAATTACTTACGACGAGTACGAGGCGCATAAGCACTAGAACGGTCGTTATTTTCCTTCTTTTTTAAATTACCCGACTCAGACGCTGGCGTTATAGGAGCGATTGGACGATTTTTTGAACCACTACGTAAACGTCTTGTTTTTTTAGCAGCTGGTTTAGTCCGCCGATATGAAGTCGCTGTGGATGAAGCTGATTCCTTTTTCGAGACTTGACTTTTACGAAATATAAACCCCCATAAACCTTTCATAAATCCCGGTTTTCGCACCACTTTTGGCTGAGGAGGTGGGGGAGGTATTATTTTGTCAACAGTGGGTTTTTTTGACGAATCAAATTTAGAATGAACACGGTTCTTCTGAATCGACTGTTCTTGTGGCGGCGTGATATGCTGATAACTCACCTTCTCAATTCTATCATCTTGTCGTACCCGTTGCATTTCATACAAGGGTGTATCCATACCTGGGTTGGGTATCAGCACAATATTGATTCGCTGACGACCTTCAATTTCAAGTATCGCTTGTCGTTTCTCATTAAGCAGATAAGTGGCCACCTCTACCGGCACTTTCACAACGATTTTGCTGGTCTTATCCTTCATCGCCTCCTCTTCCATTAAGCGTAGAATGGATAACGATAAAGACTCCACACTGCGAATACTACCTTGTCCAACACAACGTGGACAGACTACCTGACTGGATTCACCCAACGAGGAACGTAAACGTTGCCGCGACATTTCTAATAAACCAAATCGCGATATCCGCCCGACTTGTATTCGCGCTCTATCTATTTTCACCGCTTCTTTAATGCGGCTTTCAACCTCACGCTGATTTTTATGACTGAGCATGTCAATAAAATCTATCACGACTAAACCGCCCAAATCGCGGAGGCGTAGTTGTCGAGCCACTTCATCAACTGCTTCTAAATTGGTATTAAGCGCAGTTTCTTCTATATCCCCTCCCTTTGTGGCACGCGCAGAATTAATATCTATCGACAACAAAGCCTCCGTATGATCAAGCACGATGGCTCCACCAGAGGGTAATTTCACTTCGCGCTGAAAAGCCGATTCAATTTGACTTTCGATTTGATAGCGCGTAAATAGTGGTACTTTATCCTGATAAAGTTTGACTTTATCAAGGTATTGCGGCATCACCTGTTGCATGAAAGCACAAGCTTCTTCATAAATCGCCTGCTTATCAGCTAAGATTTCACCAGTGTCTTCACGCATATAATCACGGATGGCGCGGATGATAATATTACTTTCCTGATAGATCAGAAATGGGGCAGGATGTTGCTTGGCGGAGGTTTCGATGGCTTTCCATAATTGCAAAAGGTACTCTAAATCCCATTTGAGTTCTTCAACCGTTTTATTAACCCCCGCAGTACGCAATATCAATCCCATACCCGTTGGTATTTCAAGAGTACTCAAAACTTCCCGTGCTTCACTGCGATCTTCGCCTTCGATACGGCGCGAAACTCCTCCAGCTCGCGGATTATTGGGCATCAATACAAGATACCGCCCTGCTAAACTAATAAAAGTCGTTAAAGCCGCCCCTTTATTGCCACGTTCTTCTTTATCAACTTGGACAATAATTTCCTGTCCTTCCTTGAGTACTTCCTTTATACTGCGGCGTTCATGCGAGGAGTTGCTGGTTTCTTTTGGCTTTGGAACATTTGAACTTTCAACCGTTTGAACCGTTTGAACCGTTTCTTTAAGAAAATAACTGCGGTTAACATCCTTTAATGGTAAAAAGCCATGCCTTTCCACTCCAAAGTTCACAAAAGCCGCTTCAAGACTAGGTTCTATGCGAGTAATTTTACCTTTGTAGATATTAGATCTCGTTTGTTTGCGTACCAAAGTTTCGATGTCAAAATTATCTAATTTCTGTCCATCTACCATGGCGACACGCAGCTCTTCCGGCTGAGTGGCGTTAATTAAAATTCTTTTCATTAAAGTAAATCCTTAATCCTTAAAATTAATGCTCAACCGATGCTTAATGGATTTTTTCCTATTCGTTAATCCTTGTTGCTTTGTCGGGAGCAGTGTTGTATATATATGTTGTAGCACAAGATGTACCATCTTTTAAAAATCACCCTGAAAATATCAAAATATCTTAATATTATTAATTTAAATTTAAAAATTTGTTATTGATTATTACAAATTGATTTAAAAATAGTTAAATCATTTTAAAATTCAAATTTAAGATTAAATTGAAATTCCACATAAAAATTGACACACTTCCCTCACGTCTTAATAAAAAGTATGGATTATCTTGTGAAGTGCTTGCAAATTCTTTTTAGAGGCTAAAGTTTTTCTTCAAAAAACGAATATTTGCAAAAGAGGCTCTTGTATAATTTTGTTGCAACAATAACAGTATTCGAGCCATTTTTTGAATAAATACTTTCGAGGCTAAAGTTTTTTTAACGAAAAAACTTTAGCCTCGAAATGAAGTCGCCTTGAATTGAGGCTATTTTTTTCAAAATTAGTCTCAATAAATTGTTATAATTTCGATGATGAATCCATCAACTCTTTTTCGCTGTTCTGTGACTTATTTGAATATTTCGGCGGATCAGGCAGGGCAACGTATAGATAATTTTTTGCATACTCGCCTCAAAGGTGTGCCTAGAAGTCATATTTATCGGATTTTGCGTACCGGAGAAGTGCGTATCAATAAGGGTCGTATCAAACCTACTTACCGTTTAATAGTCGGCGATGTCTTGCGTTTGCCACCTGTACAGTGTCAATTGAAAAAGCCTTATGAGCATAACCCAGATAGACTCAAAAAATTAGCAAACGCCATTTTGTATGAAGATGCCCAGTTGTTAGTTCTTAACAAACCAGCGGGCATAGCCGTGCATGGTGGTAGTGGTATTAACGGTGGTGTCATTGAAGGTTTGCGTTTTTTATTTCCTAATGCCCCTTATTTAGAATTAGTACATCGTTTAGATCGTGATACTTCAGGTTGCTTGATGATTGCCAAAAAACGTAGTATGCTACGACGTTTGCACGATTTACTTCGTACAGGTGGAATACGTAAACAGTATCTTGCATTAGTACAAGGGCGTTGGGATCCACGTATCACACGGGTAGAGGCCCCACTTAAAAAAAATACGTTACAATCGGGAGAACGTATGGTACAAGTCAGTGCCAAAGGCAAACCTGCTGTGAGTCAGTTTAACATTAAACAGCTTTTTGCGACAACGACTTTATTAGGTGTGCGTCTTGAAACGGGTCGTACCCATCAAATCCGTGTACATACGGCCTATAAGGGACATCCAATTGCTGGTGATACTAAATATGGTGATGAAACATTTAACCAACAGATGCGCCACGACATGCTCAAGCGTTTGTTTTTGCACGCTGAACAATTGGATATCTTTCTCCCTGATATCAACTATCGCATTACGGTCCATGCACCGTTATCCTCAGCTTTGCAACAGGTTTTAAAGCGTTTGGCTCCTGCGAGTGACCCGTTTTAAATTTAAAACGCATTCGAGGCTAACGTTTTTTTAAATAAAAAACGTTAGCCTCGAATGGATTTACACTCAATTTTTATTATAAAACATAACGATGAAATTTGTCAAATAGGAATAATTGTAAACTGATATTTGTATATAACTCGAATAGGAATGTAAATAAAATATGCCTTCTGAAACTTCAAAAGAACCAAACACATTGCACAATGATAAGTTGCATGATGACAAGTGGGAACGCGATACATTAAACCGTCTCGTTTTTGCCGCCACTAATGAACAACGACGCTCACGGCGATGGCGCATTTTTTTTATGCTGTTGTCATTTGTCTATTTGTTCCTGATATCTTGGCCATTGCTCAAATCCAATTGGGAATTGTTTGAGCAAGCAGATGTCATCAATAGTGATAAACATACTGCGCTTGTTGAAGTGCAGGGGTTAATCTCAGCCGACACTGATGCCAGTGCTGATAAAATCATTGAGGGCCTTCGTAACGCCTTTGAAGACAAAGAGACAGCAGGTGTCATTATTCGCATTAACAGCCCTGGAGGTAGTCCAGTGCAAGCGGGTTATATCAATGATGAGATTGGACGCTTACGCGAAAAATACCCAGACATTCCTGTATATGCTGTCGCAACAGATTTATGTGCATCAGGGGGTTATTATATTGCCGCTGCCGCCGATGAAATTTATGCTGATAAAGCCAGTGTCATAGGTTCAATTGGTGTATTAATGAACGGCTTTGGCTTTGTTGATGCCATGGAAAAACTGGGTATAGAACGCCGATTGCTGACTGCTGGTAAAAACAAGGGATTTTTAGATCCATTTTCGCCCATGAAAGAGGAGGATAATCTGCATATTGAGAAAGTGCTTAATGATGTCCATGAACAATTTATTAAACAGGTTAAGCAAGGGCGCGAAAAGAGTTTGAAGGCGAAAGGAAAACTCGCGCTTTTGGAAAATCCTGAACTGTTTTCTGGGTTGGTGTGGACTGGCGAGCAAGCGTTGGAACTCGGTTTAGTGGATGCTTTGGGTAGCAGCAGCTATGTTGCGCGTGAAATTATCAAAGTTGAAACAATCAAGGATTTTACCCCCAAACCCAATTATTTAGATCGCTTTGCTGAACGTTTAGGTGCAACGATGGCATCGAAATTTTCTCAACAGTTAAAACTCAATGGGGTTATTCTTCAGTAAGGAATGTGCATAAAATAAAATCGGTTCGAGGCTAAAGTTTTTTCTTTAAAAAAACTTTAGCCTCGAAGAGGTTTCCGTTTTTTTGAAGCGGAAACCTCGAAAACTAAACCTGACAGGTTTTAAAAACCTGTCAGGTTTGATTCAACATGGTGGAATTTATTTCTTGCACGTTCCTTATCAGAATTTAAGAATTAACAGAATTTAAAACCTCATAAATCAATTCGAGGTTCAAGTTTTCTTCAAAAAACTTGAACCTCAAAAACTCACTTGATTTTTAATTCTGAAAATTCTATTCAAGAGTTTTTTGAAGAAAAACGTAACTACTCAGGGCAACCATAAAGGATTGCCCCTACAATATTCTTATGTCGAGTGACGAAAATATTCTTATGTCGTAGGGGCAATCCCTTGTGGTTGCCCTGAGTACAGAAAAACTCGAATATTCTGAAAATTCTGATTTCGAGGCTAAAGTTTTTTCGTTAAAAAAACTTTAGCCTCGAAAACAATAAAAAATGTCCTGTACAAAGGTTCAACGCTTTAGCTTTGGACGTTTTTTGAAATTCAACGCTTTAGCCTTGAACGTTAACGATATTTATAAAAAATGGCCATTTTTAAATATTTTATTTTAAACAAGTTTCTGAAACATTAATTCGCATTACCAATTTTCATCAATTGTTTTTGAAAAGTTTTTCTTCAAAAAACTTTAGCATTGATTAAATTTTTCTATTAATATGCCACTACCAAATACTCGTCGAACTGCTACAGAAATATACGAACCTAAACAACGCATCACAGGTGGTATCGTACTTTTTCTGATAATGTTACTCATTTATAGCATTTTAAAAATTGTGTTGGGATTCTCCTCTGCACCAGAAAATTTTAGAATAGCTGCCCCTTTGGATATTGAAAGAATCAATATTATAGAAGCCCCTTTAACACCAATACCTAGTAGTAATACTACTGCTACGCCTAAACAGACACCTAAACAGACACCTACGACGATTATCCCTTCGCAACCGCCCCAAGTTCAATATCGTTTACCTAGCAAGTTTGTTTTTCTTGATTTGAATACTAATCCTATGCAACAAGAGTTTTATCAAGAAGAAGAAAAGCCAGTAGAACCTAAACAGGAGGGTGAAAAAAAATGGTATGTTCAGGCAGCCACTTTTAAAACAGAAGAACAAGCAGAAAATTTGGTGCAACAGATCAAAGACGAAAACATTGCTTCAGAAGCTGAAATTGTTCTATCGACTAATAAAAATGGTACAAAATGGTACATCGTTCGACTTCCGCCACAAAGTGATCGTGGAGAGGCTAGAGAGCAAAATAAACAATTGCGTCGTCGTTTAAGGATAAGAGGTGCAATTAGGAAACTCAACTGAAAATTAATCATAAGACTCGTTATCCTCAAATTGATAATAGATAATTAAAAATGCTCGAACCACAAATTTTACGTCATCACTTAGATGAAGTTACTGAAAAATTAGCACTCCGCGGTGTTGTTATTGATCATGCTCGCTTGGCAGAATTGGAAGAAGTTCGTAAACAATGTCAAGTTGAAACGGAAGAATTACAAAATGAGCGTAACATTCGTTCCAAATCTATCGGTAAAGCAAAAGCGGCTGGTGAAGAAATAACAACGCAATTGGAAGACGTTTACCAATTAAATCAGCAACTTAAAGCCCGTGAAGTACAACTCGGGCTTATTCAGACACAGTTGAATGATCTGTTGATGGGATTACCCAATATCCCTCATAAAACGGTGCCAATTGGTTATAGTGAAAAAGATAATATCGAAGTACGCCGTTGGGGAACACCGAGAATGTTTGAATTTCCCTATAAAGATCATGCTGATTTAGGGACGGATTTAAAATTACTTGATTTTGAAACGGCCGCAAAAATCACAGGTTCTCGTTTTTCATTGTTACGAGGGGATTTGGCACGGCTGCACCGTGCATTAATTCAATTTATGCTGGATTTACACACGGATGAACATGGGTATGTTGAAGTGAATGTACCCTACTTGGTTAATGCCGACAGCTTACGGGGAACAGGGCAACTCCCTAAATTTGCCGAAGATTTATTTCATATCGCTGAATACAATTACTATTTAATACCCACCGCAGAAGTTCCTTTGACAAATATTGCCCGTAATGTGATTTGGAAAGCAGACGATTTACCTATGAAGTTTGTCGCCCATACTCCCTGTTTTCGCAGCGAGGCGGGCAACTATGGTAAAGATACACGGGGAATGATTCGCCAACATCAATTTGAGAAAGTTGAATTAGTACAATTAGTTGAACCAGATAATTCTTACGCAGCCTTGGAAGAATTAACGGGAAACGCAGAAGCGGTATTGCAACATTTAGAATTACCTTATCGCGTCGTCAGCTTATGTACTGGAGATTTAGGTTTTTCTGCGGCCAAAACTTATGATTTAGAAGTTTGGCTCCCAGGACAACAACAATATCGAGAAATCTCCTCCTGTAGTAACTTTGAAGCCTTCCAAGCACGGCGGATGAAAGCCCGTTTGCGTAACCCCAAGACAAAAAAAACCACCCTATTACATACTCTTAATGGCTCAGGTTTAGCAGTCGGACGTACTTTAGTTGCGATAATGGAAAATTATCAAGATGAAGGAGGGCGCATTGCTATTCCCAAGGTGTTGCAGAATTATATGGGTGGGCGTACTTATATTGATTAAATCTCAGGAGGCGAATTAAGAGTTAAAATTGGAGTTCGAGGTTTAAGTTTTTTGAAGAAAAACTTAAACCTCGAAAACGCTTCAGCTTTGGGCGTTTTTTGGACGGACTGACAAAGCTAAAGTTGTACTACTCCAAAGCAACAGAGCTAAAGCGTTGTACTCCAAAGCAACAAAGTTAATGTTGAATACCAAAGCAACAAAGTTAATGTTGAATACCAAAGCATTTTCAAAAAAAATTCAACTCTTAATTCGCATTCCAATGCTTCAGCTTTGGCTGTGACTAGCGACCAAAGCTAAAGCGTTGGACTCCATTTTTAAGTAGGCCGTTGCAACGGCTTCCTCATTAAAAAAGTTAAGTTTATTCCCGTGTTGAGTATAAATTAACAACATTATTAATCAATAATTTGCTGGCGTCGATTCCATCTCATTATTTGATGGGGCCGCCAAATATATGGGATCGGAACAGATAACATGTGAACTAAACGGGTAAAAGGGAATAAAGAGACGAGGAAAAAGGCATTCAGAATGTGTATTTTTACCATAAGAGGTAAGCTATTGACTAGAGTCACATCTGGCCTGAATTCAAGAATTGACCATAGGTAAGGTGTTGCAAATGCTGAGAACCAAGAGGAACCCCAACGGTAAAAGATAGCCGTCCATACCCCGGTGACCACTTGAAGCAAAAGGGAGGCGAATAAAACAGTATCCATCAAAGAGGTCACTTTTCTAATACGGGAGCTAGTGACTCGCCTGTAGATAAGCAGGAAAAGTCCCACAAGTGCTAACAAACCCAGAACAAAACCGGTTGTTTCTAAAATGTACAACCGTACTGGTTCCATATTCCACCACAAGATGCTTTGTGGAATCAAAAATCCCACTAAATGGGCTGTCAATACGCCTAAAATACCAATGTGCCAAGCTGTCGAACCCCAAAACAGTTGCCGAGTTTCTAAAAACTGAGAGGACAAGCTGGAATAAGAAAATCGGTCCGTCACATATCGCCAAATGGTTGCGACAATGGCAACCACGAGGCATACATAAGGGAAAGCACCAAATAGAAATTCATCATAAGTCATTATTTTTTCTCCATATTATTTGAACATTTTAAGTACCAAGAAACCAAGTTTTTTGAAAAAACTTGGTTTCTCTCTATTATTTATGCACAGGTACTTAGTTTGCCCCTTCAAGGATAACCAAAGCCGTCCTCAACACAGGCACATAAGGATTAGGTGAAGAATCCTTAAAGTTCGCATTCATCTTTTGAAACACAGGAATAAGACAATCTGTTATTAAATCTTTGACGAAAGCGTCATCAGATTGAAATTGGCTTATAAATTTGAGTAATATCGGAATATGATCGACGAGTTCTTTTCCCGCATCAAAATCACGTTTTTGATATTCCTCAGAAAGTGTTGCCATAAAAGCATTCCGTTTGAAACTTTCACCAAACAGAATATGACCCGCAAAAATATGACAAGCCGGGTTAATATCAAACGTTCCCGTATAGATTTCTTCTAAACGACCTAATGGCGTACTTTCTACTGAAGAAAGAAACGGAGCCATTTGTTCCGCCGCCTCAGAATAATCTTGTTTGAGCAATTCAATACAAGTCTTTGTTTTTTCAATCAAATCCGGCTTGGGATACTCTAACAATAGAGAATAGCAACGATAAATTTGCTGTTGCGTTTTCTCTTCAATTTCATTTTTCATTGAATTTTTGAGTTTTAGACCTGACAGGTTTTTGAAACCTGTCAGGTCTGTCTGTTACTTACTACAATCCTCTATCTGGCGTGTTTTTGAAACCACCAATACCTGCTTCTGATTTAAAGGTATAGGGATCACCTTTTATTAATTCAGCCGCATATTCACGGTGCATGGGGGGTATCACAAAACGTTCATCAAATGTTGGCAAAGAGGTCAAACGATAGATTTCTTCACAGCTTTCCGCTGTTAACCCCGTCTTTTTCAACAGTGAATCGACGAGGGCGGGATCGACATCATCCACCTCTTCAAGCCTTTTAAACATACGCACCGTCAATAATTTTTCCATCACAGAGCGTACTTGTTCTTGATCACCCGCTGCAAATAAATCCGCTAAATATTGCAGTGGTATACGCGCTTTATCCATAGAAGTAAAGTATTCTTCGGCATCAACATTATAAACGCCTTTCTTATCCACATGTCCTAATACGGGCAAGAGTGGTGGGATATAGAAGAGCATGGGCAAAGTACGGTATTCTGCGTGTAGCGGCAGGGCTAATCCCCATTCTTTCAAAAACCGGTAAACTGGCGATTTTTGGGCAGATTCAATGACTGAAAAGTCCACCCCGTTCTTTTCCGCTTGAGCGATAACGGCTGGATCATGAGGATCTAAAATCATCTCACGTTGCAGTTCAAGCAATTTTTCTTTGGGCGCAGAAGCATAAGCTTCAATTTTGTCTGCATCGTATAGTACAACGCCAAGATAGCGGATACGACCCACACAAGAATGGAAACAGGCGGGCGGTTGCCCTGATTCTAATCTTGGGAAGCAGAGAATACACTTTTCAGATTTACCTGTTTTCCAATTAAAGTAGCTCTTTTTGTAGGGACAAGCTGATACACAGAAACGCCATGCACGACAGACTTCTTGATCAAGCAAGACAATGCCATCTTCACCCCGTTTGTAGAGGGCACCGGATGGGCAAGAGGCGACACAAGCCGGATTTAAGCAATGGTTGCAAATCCTGGGTAAATAGAAAAAGACGAGGCGTTCTATTTCAAATAATGCTTGTTTTTCAGCATCGTTCAAGTTCTCAAAATTGGGATCATTATTAGCATAAACGGTTGAACCGCCGAGATCGTCATCCCAATTTGGTCCGGCATTGATGTCCATATTTTCGCCGGTGACCATTGAAATAGGGCGAGCCGTTGGTTGATCATCACCTGCTGGCGCATCAAATAAGTCACTATATTTGTATGTCCATGGCTCATAGTAATCATCAATTGTTGGCAAGTAGGGCTGATGAAAAATATTAGCGAGGCCACGAAATTTGTCCGTTACCCGTAACTTAATCGTTTCTCCCTGGGGTTCCCATCCGCCTTTATATTTCTCTTGGTCTTCCCATTTAGTGGGATAACCTGTACCAGGCTTGGTTTCTACATTATTCCACCACATGTACTCAGTGCCTTGGCGATCAGTCCAAATATTTTTGCAGGCAACGCTACAAGTATGACAGCCAATACACTTGTCTAAGTGGAACATCATTGAGACTTGTGCTCTTACATCCATTTTTTACTCCTGACTAATTGTTAACGGTTAATTTTATAATTAACCGTTAACAATTAATAATTATAAAATTAACAATTAAAACTCAGGCTCCCCTTTTAGCTTGCGAACCAGAACATGGGCATCACGATTGACCCCTGTGGGTCCCCAATAATTCAAATGGAAGGTAAATTGTCCATACCCCCCCATCATTAGCACCGGTTTGACGCGGGTACGGGTCAGACTGTTATGTCCGCCCCCCCTTCTATTACCACGCAAGGGCGATTTTGGAATAGAAATCGTCCGTTCTGGAGCGTGATACCAGATGCCAACACCGTTTGGTATTCGTGAACTGACTACTGCTCGCGTGACGACAACGCCGTGATCATTGTAAATTTCTACCCAGTCATTATCAACAATCTCTATGGATTCAGCATCTTTTGGACTGATCCAGAAGGGTTCAATCCCCCGTGATAAAGTCAACATACGATGATTGTCATAATAAGTGGAGTGAATATGCCACTTACCATGTGGTGTCAAGTAGTTCAACATGACACTCTTCTCTTCACCTTTTTGTGTTTTGGTAAAGTCACCGTATAGCATTGGGTCCGCTTTCGGTTTATAGGTGGGTAAATGTTCACCAAAAGCCAGATAACCTTCATGATCTAAGTAAAAATGTTGCCGTCCTGTCAGGGTGCGCCAAGGCACAAAACGTTCAATACTCACACAGAAGGGCGAGTAAGCCCGACCATCAGTCATGATACCAGACCAACAAGGGCTATTCAAAAGGCGACGGGGTTGACGCTGAAGGTCTTCATAGGTGACAGTCGCGCCACGATTGCCTTCTCCCAAGTCTTTTAATGGCAATCCGACTTTTTTCTCCTGTTCGCTAAATGCACGGTAGGCTGATTCACCATTGGTTTCAGGAGCAAGGCGCAAGACGATATTAATCGCATGATCGACTTCAACTAAGGAAGGATAAGTCTTTCCATTCCATTTTGTCGTCGGATGCGTCTGAAGCATCTCATCATACATATCATCAATAGGCCAATGTACGCCATGAGCACCAATGCCCTTTTCCCTCGCATCTGGACCAAATGAAGTAAAACGGTTATATAAGTTCTTATAATCCCGCGTGACAATCTTCATTTTTGGCATGGTTTTGCCAGGTATCGCTTCACATTCGCCCCTCGCCCAATCTTTAATAGAAGGTTGCGCGATTTCATCAGGATAATCATGTTCCAGCGGCGTACAGACAAAATCTTTTACGGGTTCTGGCAAATGTTTTTCTGCCAACTGGCTGATTCTCTTGGCAATTGTTCTGAAAATATTCCAGTCCGTTTTCGCTTCCCAATTAGGCGGCACTGCTTCAGACAGGGGGTGAATGAACGAGTGCATGTCAGTGGTGTTGATGTCATTTTTCTCGTACCAGTGCGCTGTTGGTAGCACTATATCTGAGTAGAGCGCAGATGTGTCCATACGGAAATTGAGATCAACCACCAAATCCATTTTGCCTTTGGGTGCCTCGTCTCGCCATACCATTTCCTTCAACATATCTTTACTCACTTGCTCATCGGAAATCTTATTAGAGTGAGTCCCCAGATAATGGTCTAAGAAATATTCGTGGCCTTTACCACTCGCCATGATGGCATTACCCCGCCATATAAACCAAATACGAGGCCAGTTATTCGGATGATCAGGGTCTTCAGCAGCGAAGCGTAATTTTCTACTCTTCAATTGGTCAACCACGTATTGAACAGTCTCTTTTTCGGATTTTGCGCCTGCTTGTTCGGCATCCTTGACTATTGCTAAACTGCTGCGTTCAAATTGTGGATAGAAGGGTAGCCAACCCATGCGTACTGCACGCGCATTAATATCAGCAGCATGAGCCCCAGTCCATTCATTATCGCCTTTTAAACTGGCATATTTAGAGAATGGACCTTCATAACGCCATTGATCAGAGTTGATATAATGCCAAGTCGGTGCATTTTGCATCCGAGCGGCTGAGCCCCAGTCGGCAGCACTTGATACTGTCTTCCAGCTAGAAATCGGGGCGACCTTTTCTTGTCCCACATAGTGACCCAAACCGCCACCATTTTTACCCACACAACCACATAGCATCAAAGCTGTAATGGGACCGCGATACATCAGGTTATTGTGATACCAGTGGTTAATACCGGCACCGATAATCACGGTACATTTGCCATCTGTTTTTTCAGCTGTTTCGGCAAATTGGCGAGCAAAGTTAATAACCGTTTCTTTGTCAATGCCAGTGAACTTTTCTTGCCAGGCGGGGGTATAAATTTGATCGACTTCATCATAATTATTGGGATATGCTCCCCCCAAACCACGATTGACTCCAAAATGGGCTATCATCAAGTCAAAAATAGTGGTTACGGTAACTCGACCTTCACTGGTTTCAATATGCTTCACTGGCACGCCACGTTTGACGGTGGCATTGTCATTGGCAGAGTCTTCAAAATTGACTTCAAAGACTTCATCACTATTGTCAATGAAAGAAAGCAAGGGGGCAATAGGTGAATCATCTAAGCCATCTTTTAATTCCAGATTCCATTGACCTTTTTGAGTTTGCCAACGATGCCCTACCGTTCCTTTCGGCATTTTGAGTGTTTGAGATTCCTCATCAAACATCAAGAATTTCCATTCGCCATTCTCTTCCTTTTTGTAACGCTCAAGGGTGTTGGCTCGCAATAGTCTGCCCGCGTCATAGCCATTATCACCTTTATTCACCACCACGAGGAAAGGTGAATCCGTAAATTGTTTCATGTAAGCGTTAAAAGAGGGCGTTTTTTTCTTGACATAGTATTCTGTCAAAATGACATGATTGGTTGCCATCCAAAATGCGCCATCTTGTCCTGCATGGACAGGTATCCACCAGTCTGAATACTTAGAAACTTGGCTGAAATCTGGCGAGAAAACCACAAATTTTGACCCATTATGACGTGCTTCTGCGATAAAATGCACATCAGGGGTACGAGTCATATTGAGGTTTGAACCCATTGACACAATAAATTTGCTGTTATACCAGTCAGCACTTTCAGCAGAATCGGTTTGTTCACCCCAGACTTCAGGTGAAGCGGGAGGTAAATCGCTATACCAGTCATAAAAACTGAGTAGTTGCCCGCCGAGGAGTCCTAGAAAACGCGAACCTGCGGCAAAACTTAACTGCGACATGGCAGGAATCGGTGAGAAGCCAAGAATACGATCAGGACCATATTGCTTAATCGTATAGATATTAGCTGCTGAAATAATATCCAATACCTCATGCCAATCAGAACGACGAAAACCGCCCTTACCGCGAGCTTGTTGATACTTTTTGCGAGATTCGGGATTGCTCACAATAGATTCCCAAGCATCAACGGGATCATCATGCAGTTGACGCGCGTTGCGCCATAAATCAATTAATGTGCCACGCACATAAGGATATCGCACTCTGATAGGGCTATAGACATACCAAGAGGCAGAAATACCCCGTTGACAGCCACGCGGTTCATAAGGGGGCAAACGCTTTTCCAACTTAGGATAATCAACCTGCTGCATTTCCCAAGTGATAACCCCACATTTCACGTAAACTCGCCAAGAACAGCCGCCAGTGCAGTTCACTCCATGCGTACTACGGACAATCTTGTCATATTGCCAACGGCTACGATAGAAATCTTCCCATGTGCGAGTCTTGGGGTTAATAATATCTTTAATCCAACTCATTTTTTTTTATCTCCCAACCAAAGGGATACGTACCCCTGTCAATCGTTTTCTCCAAATAAGGTGTATGAGAATGTAGCTCATTACAAATCCCAAAAAGCCTATTCCAATGCCTATCACGATGAATAAAAAGTTCACGGGTTCTTCTTCGAGACTATTTGTACTCTCAAAATAAGCGTTAAGGTGAGCTATTTCCTCTTTTTCCAAGGTTTGTTTTAAGAAAATACCTTGCATTGTGGGAAAAGGTACGCTGAGTAAAACAGAGCTCAGTCCTCTTTTTCCTCCATAACGTGAGAAAACCTTTGTCAAATCAGGACCTAATGTGCCACCACCTAAACCACCTATTTCAGTATTTCTATGACAGGTGATACAAGCAGGGCCACCATTTGCAAATGATTTTTGCCCAAGATATAACTCTTTGCCAATAGCAGGGTCAGAGTTGGCATCATCTGTTGAATTGGATGCTGGTTTTTTCTCTATTGCTTTAGCAAACAGTTCACCTTCACCACTTTCAACCGCTATATGCTCCAGAATGTCTCTAGCTTGTGCCTCGGAAAGCGCATAGTTTGGCATTTGGAAATTTTTGTGTTTTTCCATTAGTTCTATCGCTTGAGAATCGCCTTCAGCCAACATTTGATCAGGCATTTGTATCCAACGTAGTAACCAATTTGGATCACGTCGAGATGTTACCCCTTTTAAATCGGGTCCCGTCAAATTACCTTTACCAATGGTATGGCAAGCAGAACAGATTTTCTGATAAATCTCTACCCCTTTTTCAGAAGAGAGAGCAGATTCACGCCTTTTCTGTGTAGCCGCTGCTTCACCCTGTGTAGAAGCCGCAGGTTCACCTGAAGGTTGAGGAGTAGGTTCACTCGCACCCGCACTTTTAGCTTCTATATAAGCCAAAATATCTTCTGCCTCGGCGTTAGTCACGCCCAAGTTTGGCATAGGAATATTGTTATATTCCTGTGAAATTTGTTTAGCGAGCGCATCGCCCTCAGCCAACATTTTATCTGGCTCAACGATCCAACGCACTAGCCAATCGTGATCCCGTTTAGCATTTACTCCCTTTAAATCGGGACCAACTAAACGTCCAGCTCCAATTGTATGGCAAGCCACACATTTCTGCTGATAAATCGGTTCACCCTTATTAGCTTGAGCGGAAAGGGCGGCTTGAGGAGAAAGCAGCCCAATCATCAATGAACTAACAGGTAAGAATAGCAAAGTCCTTCTAGGAACTTTTGACCTAATAGGGACTTTTGATCTAAAATGCAAAAAATCACTGATCATAAGTAACTTGTTCTCCTTTTAAAATAGAAATTTAAACTATAAATTGGTAATGGCCGTAACTTGTTATTTCTCATTAATTTCTAAATATTTGTCACTACTCAAGTACTAAGTACTGAAGCATATTAGGGAATTGAACGGATGAATTCCAGGTGAAAGTCTCGGAAACATTACTCTAAGTCTTCCTCTGAATTATCAATCAGTTTAATTCCCTAATCCATTTGAGGCTAAAGTTTTTTGGTAACTACTCAGGGCAACTAAAGTTTTTTGAAGAAAAACTTTAGGCTGAAATATTCTTATGAAGATTGACGAAAATATTTTTATGTAGGGGCAATCCCTTGTGGTTGCCCTGAGTAGTTACGTTTTTTGAATAAAAACTTTAGCCTCAAATGTACTGAATAATGAAGCACTATTTGAGTAGTTACTATTTTTTGTTACTTAATTACCTTTTTCACATTAAACAAAAGTTATTCTCTTAAAGTCGCCCAATTAAAATAATCTAACAGAGAAGAAAAAAAAATGTTCTAAGTCAATTTTGGTCATCTTTTTGTCATAATTATATTAAGAATAATACTCTTTATACTGACATTAACATGACTTACATCAAGAAATAAAAAAAATATTTTTTGACACAGAATGATTTGATTATTTGAGCATTTTGATTTGAACGTCCTCACTTGATAAGTAGAGGACGATTTCCATTGGTGGGGAGAAGGCAGTTACCACTTGTGGCGGTAACCAGCTTGGTTGAAGCAGGAACAGTCATGCACTCTTTTCAAGACTTATTTGAGCTTGATGATTTTATAGTTCCTTATTTTATAGAATGCAAATAATCTGCCACTTTATAAGTGATTGTTTTTATATTGTTTTTATTGTTTAAGAGTCATACATTTCGCATTTTGCATTGCAAAATGCACATTTTATTGTAATTTGCAAAACAATCTGTTACGGATTGATAAGAACTTTTTATGACAGAAAGCAGAATCCAGATTTGGGGAAAAGGGGAATTAACGGAGATTGGGTTCTGAAACGACTTTCACTGAAGTTCAGAACCCGACTGAAACGTAATCATAATAAGAGCATCATTGAGCAGTCTTATAATTCATTACATACATCATCCTTCACACCTAACTGTTTACAGTACTGCCTGAGTTCATTTCTTGCATTGCATTCTTTGCTCTTGCTGATGAGTTTTTTGAGTATCTTCCTGATTTGAACGTCATGCGGGTTGTTACCGCCATAGAGGAAGTCAATCGCTATATCCCTTGCGCGGAGACAAATTTCTTGATCGCGCAGTTTGTCACATGCGTGCTGGTGTCCCACATAAGCGATGAGTCGATATTTCATGACGCTGTTCATTTTAACGGCTGATCGTATTAGACATTGATCTGCCGCGTTTTTAGCGGCTAAACGGCCTTTTTCCACGGCCCTCCTAGTAGAGGGAGGCAACGCTTTAGTCCTTGGTTTTGGCCATATATATCCCATTTGGCAGAGAAGTCGACACCAAGCTGGACCATAACTGGCTTTTTCAAGCATTTCAACATCATGAAGAGTCAGTTTGGGTGGCAGTGGCTTTACGGGAATACAAGCATCGACTGTGCTTTTTATCGCCTCAAATTCTTTTTGGTAATCAGCATTGGCCATTTGACTCCAAAAAAATAGAGGGATAACGGAAAGGGCGATGAGTTTAGTTTTTAGCATATATTTCTCCTGTTTAATTAGTCATATTAATTAATATTACGATTAGGCACGTTATAACGTGATATTCAATTTTCGATGTGAGTCGAAATTTTAAGTTTTTCGTAGGCGATTCATAATAAAAATCAATGTTACAAAAATTCTAACCTTTGAAAAATTAAATGCCAACTGACAATAAGGTTTTTATTGTATGAAAAAAAATAAAATATGTCAAATTTATTTTAAAATCAATAAGTTAGAAATTTATAATTTAATTAATCGCTAACATTCTAATTAAGTCAATTGTTGAGGTTTTTTGAAGAAAAACTAAAATCTCGACAGGAATGTTTGATTTAAATTTATCGTTTTAATAATACCAGCACGATGTGCCTTGAAATTGATTCAAAAAAATCATAAACTTTAAACAGTGAGGTTCTTGCAAAACTCTTTTCGAGGCTAAAGTTTTTTTCTTTAAAAAAAACTTTAGCCTCGAAATGATGAGGGCAGACACGCAGGTCTGCCCCTACAAAACCTCACGTCTTTCAGGATTGTAGGGGCGAATCTGCGTGTTCGCCCTCGTTTTCATCCATTTTGGAAAAAAATTTGATTAAAAATCTGTAACCATTGAAAATAAAATGGAGTACATTCGAGGTTTGAGTTTTTTAAAGAAAAACTCAAACCTCGAAT